>JAJYJD010000028.1 GCA_021789755.1 Bacteroidota bacterium | reverse complement strand
AAGAACAGTTCGCGCCTGACTCTCGATGGCGGCACGCCAAGCTTATCCTCCAAGGCACGCAATACGGCATCCTGCATGGGGGGAGGGCCGCATAGGTAGAAGGACGCTTCGGCAGAAGGGGCATGTTTGGCTATGATCTCGCCGTTGATGTGCCCGCCTTCAAAGACGACTCCACTACCACCGGCAGGAAAGCCGCCTTCGGGAACTTTGCTCAGAACGTGCACGACTTTCAACTGCAACAGCCCTGCAGCCGAACTCAGCTCATCCCTCGCGATGATGTCATCGTAACTTCGATTGCAGCAGAAGAGGACGATACGGCTGTCGGCGGAAGTCCGGATCGCGTGCCGGATAGAGCTCAGGAACGGCGTGATTCCGACGCCTCCGCTGATCATCACTATATCCTTCTCCTTTCGGAAGTCGACGGAAAAAACCCCGTACGGTCCCTCACAGAGTACCTGCGTGCCCGGCGCCAGCGATGGTATCGCGGAAGTGAAACGCCCGGCAGCTTTGATCGTGAAATGGAGAGTATCAGAATGCGGCGGCGCGGATATAGTGAACGGGTGAGGCTCGCTCCATCTCCCTCCATCGCGGACACGTATAATCGCGAATTGTCCGGCGCGGCGGTTCGCGAATGGGCCCGGCCCTTCGGGACGTGCGAGGACGAGAGTCGTCGTATCGCCAGTCTCACGGACCAGCTCCGCGACCTGCCACGTAGCTTGTCGGACAAGCCTGACCCTGACCATCAACCTGTACACGGAGAGGAAAACCAGAGCGCCAGCGACCGGGACAAACAACATTAGGTTCGACATGCTCACAAAATGTTTTCCCTGTTCAAGCCACGCGTGTGTGACACCGACCGCGACCGCCGGGTAAACCAGCAAGTGACTGTACTTCCATAACCAGAAAGAAATCCGATGTCGTCCCCAGATCGCAATCGGGATTACGATGATCAGTATATAGAAAGCGATGTGGCCGAGCAAAAGCGGAGTGTCCTTTGTGCTGAAGTAGAAGAGAAATGACCAGCCCCGGCCATTCGAGTGCTTGAGGGAATAATCCAGCGTTCTCAGAAGCGCGTGTCCGATGAATATCGAGAGGACCACGACGCCGAGGGACTTGTGAATACGGTAAACACGGTCAAGGCCGAGAATCCGTTCCACCCATGGGAAGCGCGTCCCCAGCGCGATCATTGCGACAAAGCCTGCGAGCCCGACAAGGGCCAGCAAGTTGCCGAATTGGTCGGCAAACCGGAGGACCGAAAAAGCTGGTCCGCCAAAATAAATCCAGGTCGCGGCGGTGCCGGCAATAAGCACAAGGACGGATGACAGAACCCAGGCTTTTCTAACGCCTCCTGCCGTCAATCCGCATACCTTTCCAGAGGATGCGCTTCGGTATTGAAAATGACCTTGTTGAAATCAAGCACGGAATCCGGCGCGACAGTCAGATAGAGATACTTAAACGTCTCCGCGAACATGAAGCTTTCCATATCGTCCACATGCTTCTTCGTAATCACACTTTCAAGAGAAGCGAAACCAGCCTTCACCTTGCAGTTGTACACAAACGTATTGAAATAAGTCTCCGCGCGGCAAAGATATTCCGGATCGCGAGTGAACTTGTAAAGGTAGTAATTCGACTCGATGTTCTCCGGGCGCAAGACATACCCGGAATCGACGATCGACATGTTTGTATAGTTAATTTGCTCAGGCTCGATCCCGTAATAGAGCCACATCTTATAGCACGAGTTCTCAAGCTCTTCCGCCCTTTTCAGTTCGCCCCCCAGCGCGAGTTCAGCCGGGAAGAACGCGTCGAGCGCACCGAAATATGTCCTGTTGACGACTCCGGTATCCATGTTCGCGTGGCCGTACCAGAGCTCTCCGTTGACTTCCTGCGCGAGATACTTATTTACCGCCGCGACACTCACGTCCCACATATTCTTGAAGTCTTTATCCCCGAACAACTTCCAGGCCTTAAGGAGATATTCGTAATATGAATCGATACCACCGCTTATGTGGCTCTCCGTATTGACCCACTCGCCCGTTTCGACGTTTATCGCGGATCCGACAAGTCCTATCGTGGACCGCCGGTTGAAAAGCGCCACGACCGCCTTCTTAGCTTTCTCAAAGTAGACAGGATTACCCGTCAGTTTACTTAGAGTGCCGAGCTCGAGCGTCTCTGTGCCGATTTCAGCTGGATTCGAGACGGCTCCGCTCACTTTCCCTGTTTTCAGGTTCACAAACCGGTACGGCATTCCCGTCGCAGAATTGAAAGCAGGAAGCAGCCGGTTCGCCAGGTCCGTCGCGAGTTCCAGGAAACGCTTGTCATGATTAAGCTCGTATCCGGACAGAAGCCCTCCGAGCATCCTTATCGTGATTTCAAAGTTGGATACAGCGATGTCCTTATCGAACGTCAGGCTGTCATCGATCAGCCGCTCGTCTTCTTGAGCTTCCTTCTTCAGCCCCATCAGTACCATCGTATCGTAAGCATCGACCGGCGTCATGAGAAGCGATTTTCCATACCAGTCGAAGTAAGTCTTACTAAGCGGCTTCAACTCGTCATGCCCCCATGCGTACTTCTTGTAATTGTTCCACGCGAAGAGGAATTCACGCCTGACCTTATCGGCATAATCCTGTTTCGCCGTAGTCTGCGCCGCGGCAACACTCAGGAATTCTCCAAGCACCAACAGAGCCGGCAGGAAGAGGATCAAGCGTAGGTTTGGGAGGAGAGAAAGAATGCGTTTCATATCTGATCCAATCAACTGGTTTAATGAACATGCTTGCAAAATGTGACGCTTCAGTCTTAAAGATAACGACGGAAACGGTCTCAATTTAGCAATCGTACCGCCAGTAATGAAATCCGGATCAAATTTTGAATTCAAACTGAGGATGGATCAGCATCTGCTATCGCTATTCCATGGCCCCGCGGGTACTCAATTGCCCCACCGATGTCTGACCCGCGAGGCTTTTCGACAGGTTACGCACTCAGCGCAACCTCCGATAAAATATTATTCCGGTTTCATGGGATGAGCTATCTTCGCGCTATACGTCTTGAAGTCGAAGCCATGGAAGAACGGACTGTCCTGGTTATGGCATGTCTCGCATACTTCCTGCGTCGGCAAAACAAGGCCGACAGAAGCGGGGTCGATTGTCTTATCGTGAATACCTTTCATCGTGGCCATCTTCCAGTAGTCCGAGCCTGCACCGTGACACGATTCGCACTGGACTCCCAGTGTCGGGTCGAAACCTGCCTCGAACATGGCGGCAGGTTCGCCGTAACCGGTCTCGTGGCATTTCAGGCACTTCGGCGATTTCTGAGGATCGTCGATCCCGCGCGCCTTCGCCACAGCCTTTGCGGTATCGGAAGCGAGATCCGCGTAAGCCTGGGCATGCTTCGAGGCCTCCCATATCTTGTACTGCGCGCCGATCTTTTCGGTGGCATGACACATCTTGCATTTCTGCACGCCGATGAATTTATGTGCGCTATCCGCGGGAACCTGCGCAAACGTCATAGTTACACCGAGCATGAAGATGAAAGCGACTATCAACAGGGCAATAATTCGTTTCATTGTCTGGATTTCCTTTCTATTTGTCTAATCTTCAGGAAAAGCAAGACCGCAAGCAGAGTGATTATCAGTGTAGCCACACCGAGCCCGTGTCTCCTGAAGTAATATTCGTTTACAGCTGCCAACGCACTCTTCTGAGCCTCGGCAACTATCTTGAGACCCGGCTCCGCCGCGGACTTCACCGGTCCGGCGGTGAACAAATGGACCTGCACGCGTGCCTCTACCAGCGATTGGTTCACATCTCTGAGCGAATAGCTCGCATCGGACACATCCATGCCAAGCTGTTCGGCATGTGAGAGAAGCGTTTCCGCATCCTTTCTGCCGTTGGTGAGGCTGTCCAGAGTCGAGCGTATTGCGAGAATTGCGCCGGCGGCAGAATCGGCAGGAACGTCTTTGTGGCATTTCCCGCAAACCGCGTCCGTGCCGAAACCTATCATCGCGTCGTTTGGAGGCCTCACAAGATGGTTGCTGTGGCAGACGACGCAGCCCGGCAGCTTTGCCCTGGCAAATGCCTCCTTGTGCACGCTTTTGTCGAACAAATCTGCGTTCGCCTGGTGGCACGTACCGCAGACCGATGCGACAGACGACACACCCGGAGGCACGGCACCGTGATTGCCGTGACAAGAGTTGCATGCCGGAGCACTGAGATCGGAATTTTGCAGGAGCGCAATGCCGTGCACGCTTTCTTTGTAATTCGCATACTGGTCGGTCGGAATATGGTACCCAGCCATGTACTCCTTGTTGCTATGGCACTTCGCGCATGTTTGCGGGATATTTGTCGGATAAACCGGCGAGCGCGGATCCTTCACCGGCCTGATGAGATGGTTCGAATGGCAGCTGACGCAGGTCGCGGGTTTCGGATCGCCCGCTTTATTGCGCTCACCGTGCACACTCGTAAGATATTTCTCATATTGATCGACGGGTAGTCCCGGGCTGAACTTCTTCATGTAATCCGGGTTGCTGTGACATTTCGCGCAAGTCTTTGTCACGTTCGTCGGATATACCGGAGATTTGCTGTTCTGCACTTCTACGATATTATGTATGCCGTGACAGGAGATGCATGTGGGTCCATCGCTTCTTTCGTTCAATGCTCTCCCGTGTACGCTCGACATGAACTGGTCCATGACATCATTGAGATGGAAATTGGTCTTGAATGCGGTCTTGCCCGCCCCGTGGCATTTTCCGCAGACCTGCGGGATCGCTGAAGGTTTGGGGATTCCGATGTACCCCTTTTTCGGGTCCATAGCCGCGTCCTGGTCTTCAACGGTCGGATCTCCGCCGTGGCAATCGGCACACGTAACTCCGGCTTTATAATGTACATCGCTCGTGTAGTCCGCAACCTTATCGTCACCGATGTCGGTGTGACAGCTGAAACATTTGTCGACAGGTTTCTTTTGCTGCGTCTGGGCAGCTGCGGCGTTTGAGAATCCGATCAGCGCGGGGATAACAAGTAGGAGGAGTGATTTTTTCATGTTTATCTCGCTCCTATCGCCGTCAGTACAATGATATATAATACCACGCCGATCCCGATGTAGTTGGCAATCCTGTTCCGGGCTCCCTTAGGCGTCTTCGAATCCCAGAACGGGACGAGGAACCACAGCAGTCCGGCCACTCCGAAAAGCGAGATGCCGAGCACTTCCCCGTCGATGCTGAATATCTTCGCGGGGAAAAACTTCAGTGACTGGAACATAAACAGGAAATACCATTCGGGCCTTATGCCCATCGGAGCCGGAGCGAAAGGATCCGCCTTGTGCCCGAGTTCCCAGGGAAAATAGACAGCGAGGATCGCCAGCACATTCAGCACGATCAGCCAGAGAAGGACGTCTCGCAGGACGAAGTTGGGGAAAAACGGGATGTGGTTCTTCTTCGATTCAGGCAGATCCTTCCACGACTCCGGTTCGCTGATGCCTTGCACCTGTATGAAAAGGAGATGAACACCGAGGACAACCGTGAATATCGCAGGGAGCACCGCGACGTGAAGTCCGTAAAAGCGGGTCAGCGTCGCTGTCGTCACGTCGGATCCGTTCCGGAGGATTTCCATGATCGGCTTGCCGATCACCGGCACGACGGCGACGATTTCAGTCCCGACCTTCGTCGCGAAGTACGAGAGTGTGTTCCAGGGCAGCAGGTAGCCGCTGAACCCGAAAGTCAGGCACAGTGCGAGGAGCAGGAACCCCGAATACCAGGTAAGCTCCCTCGGTCTTCGAAACGCCTTCGTGAAATAAACCGAGAACATGTGAATGATTACAGAGAGGATCATCAGGTTGGCGGACCAGCTGTGTATCGATCTTATCAGCCAGCCGAACTCGACTTTCGTGACTATGAACCTCACGCTCTCGTACGCGGTCTGCGCGCCGGGCTGGTAATACATGAGGAGCAGAATCCCCGTGACAACCTGTACAATGAAAAGGAACAGGCTAACCCCGCCGAAGTAATACCAGAACGAGCCCCTGAATTGCGGGACTTTCTTTTCCTGTGCGATATGTTCTATCAGGCTGAGGTTATAGCGCTCGTTGAGCCAGCGCATGGTTTTCGATTCTTTATTCATCTGTGCCCCCTCAGCTCTTCGACACTATTATTTCGTCGCCCTTGACCGCGACTTTATATTCCGCCAGCGGGCGGGGAGGCGGTCCTGAAATGTTGCGTCCGTTCAGATCGTAGACGCCGCCGTGGCAGGCGCACCATATCTTCTGCATATCAGGGCGATACTGCACTGTGCACTGCAGATGAGTGCACACTGCGCTGAATGCTTCAAGCTTGCCGTTGGGAGTGTCTACAAGAATCGCCGGCTCGTTTCCGAACCTGAACACCTTTCCTGAATTCGGTTTGAAATCCTTTACCGAACCCGCAATGACACTGGAGGGCGCCGGCTCGGTCTGAGGAGGAACTTTGAAGTAATCGATTATCGGATAAAGTACGGCCGCGAGCCATGCGACAACTCCGAACCCCAAGAGATAGTCGAGGAATGTCCTGCGGGACATCTTTCCAGTATCGGTAACATTCATTACTATTGTCTCTCCTGTTTTTTTACCGATCGAAAACGGCAGCCGGAATCTCACCGGCCACGACTCTGACGCATAACTCTGTTTGCTGAAAAACCGATATGTCGATATTGCATTCTGTCGTCTCCACGAACCCGGAAATGAAAGGCGAAATGCGGCCATCGATTGGAGACCAGTTAAATATTACACTTCTGCCGAAAGTGTTTGGAGAGAATGGGCTCGAAGCGGGAGGATCGTTCGAGCGGCGAGCATGACTCCTGGACAGAGACGGATACCGGAATCCCGCCCGCAGAGCGGAGATCAATTCGGCGTTATTTGGTCTGTGTGAATACATCTCGGTCTGAAACTCTATCAGAGGTGAGCAACGGTCATGCCGGCATCAGTCTTTTTTTCGCTCAAAACACGCGCTATTTAAGCGGGTTTGCGGCAATATGCCGTTTTCGCGCGGGCAAGAGAGGCGAATCTCCACCTTGGACCGCGCTATTAAGTTTCCTTTGACCCTGATTTCATTTTCGCCTTTGCATAGACAAATGAGATGGCCAGTAACACTATGCCGAGCACGAGAAAGGAGATAATCCTTAATACCGGCTCAAGTCTTATGATCCCTATTATGATGAGGTAAAGTGCCGTCAGCAGAAATGTAAGAAGAGCCATCCACCGGTATTTTGCGTTTTTCAGTATCACGCTTATGACATAATACACTATCGCAACTGCGAGCCATGAAAGGCTGATGTAGTCACGGGGGACTGTGTGATACAGAGCGTAGGGGAAGATGAAGAAAGCGGCAATGAGATAGGCCGTCCTCATCTTGTCGGTTTTCAGGTCGAGTCTGCCTCTCTGCCAGCTCAGCAGCCGCGCGCTCAGCAACGCAACTACTCCGAAGCTGAGGCTTGTAAGGCTGACCGTCCCCGCAACGGCGAGATAAGCTATGAAGATTATGGCATAGATTACGAAATTCGTGACGACGATAAATTTCGATCTGAACCAGATCGCCGTCGAGACTACGAGCAGGCTTTGCCAGCACAGGAGGATAAAGAAGTCGGGGGTTTTGAAATCAGCCACGATGGCAACGCTCAGCGCGGCATAACCGGTCATCGCGTAGAAAAATGTCTGGAACCGGCTCTTCTCTCTCGACCAGAACATGACGGCCAGTGCGAGGAACACGATAGAAGCTCCGAGGTTCGATATGGCCAACCGGTCCTGAAACTTCGCTACGCTCATCAGGAAGAAAAGCCCATATCCCAGTCCAGCATTCAACAGGGAACTCATGATAACCCGGATGTTTTCCTTATCCTCCCGCTCGCGAAGGAGGTTGCCGGTCGCGAAGAGCATTACCCAGACGAGAACGAAGATCACTGCCGGATACGGTACTGCTCTCAGTGCAAGAGGGTTTCCCACAATCGGATTATTCAGAAACCAGATCAGGTGTACGATATACGTGAGGGCCATTCCATAAATCAAAAGGCCGGGCCACTTGTATTTTGTCGCGACATATACCGTCAGTCCCGCCACCAGCAGAGTTATCGCGAAGAACGAATAGATCTGCTCGCTCATCAGGCCTGTGGCGAAACCCATGGCAAGACCGACAGACACGAGATAAATCGATCTCTTACGGATCGAAATAACCAGGCTGGCCGCCGCGGTCAGCAATAGTATCGCGACCTCGGCGGGCCTCCCGCTAAGCACGGGTTCCGCACTGAAATAATGGAGGCGGAGGGTTGCGAAGAAGAAGAGGAGGAGCCCGCCGCCGAGCAAATAACCGGCGAGGAATGGGGATGACTTTCGAAGAACTCGTGAGACGAGCATCACCCCGCCGGCCAATACATAACCGAGAACGGATGCAAATGCAGGATGCAAACCGCTGTACGGCTGAAGAAGGAGAAAGACCACACCGATGACCAGTGCAACTATCCCCACCTTCGCGAACCAGTAAAGTCCGATTCTCAGCTCAAGATCGTCTTCGGGTTCATCGGAGTCCTCCCTGTGCGCCGCTGTTCCGGGCGCGTTCTCCGGGGATATCGGACTCAGGTTGAGCTCCCGTTCGATGCGCGTTATTCTCGCTTCGAGGTTCGCCAGGATTTGAGCGAGGAGTTGGTCGTTTTCCCTCGCTTCACGCTTGTCAGGCATAGAAACTCCTTCTATATCTCGCGCGGGTGGAGGAAGTATCCGCAGCAGTCCCGCGGGAAACGTAATTCGAGTCTTAGTTTATGTATAATGACCGCGGACTTGAACCGTCCGCATGACAACAGTGACCTGACTTAAGTAACAGCCGATGGCTTCAAGAAGGAGCGAGAAAGAGAAGGAGAGCGATGCCTCGGGTATGAGAGCAATGCGCGTGAATCAGCCCCACTGCCGGCAACTGGTAACCTTTGCAACTCCAACCACCTCCGAGTATTGGTACACCGAAACCAGAACAACCATGTCTTATCTCTTACGTCGGCAATATTATGGAGCGGCTGTCTAATTGTCAAGTCTTGGCAGGGCTTTCCGGGGAAAATCCTGCTTAGTCTTGATAGTGTGAACGACGGGGACTTCCGGAATGAAAAAATAATGAGCCCGGGGAATGACCCGGGCCCATTGGTAAAACCGTCTTTCTCCTTAATGATAGAGTTAGACGATCACTTCCCTGACTTTGATATCGCAGCCTCAGCTTTGTGCCACCGTGCAAGCAGGTCATCCAATTGCCTGCGCGACAGAGCATACACTTCGAGCTCTCCCTGGGTGGGTGCAGCATCGGCACCCTGGACAGCAGGGGCAAGGCTGGCGAGGTTGCCGGCTACAGACGCAAAACTGGGATTTCCCGTTCGCTGAAGAGACATGAGCGAATCCGTCGACGGAGGGGGCAGGATCCCTTTATTCTCATTCAGCATTCTCTCGATCTCGCCGTGGGCAGTGACGGCTTGCTTTAGCGCCTTGTCGATAAGCTTTGCGAGGTTCAGCTGTTTCTGAAGTTCGCCCATGCTTACATGAACCCGCGGGTCCTCCTTTACCGTAAACGGCTGTGTATATTTCCTCCCGTTGACCGTGAGCGTTGCGGTGTATTTGCCGGGGAGAGCCAGCGGCCCCTCCGGGTCAAGAGGAGTTCCCGCATCCATATCGTTCGTTCCTCCGGCGGGCCAGACCGCAGCTATCGAGTATTCATATCTGAGCGCAGGTGGACGCGGATAACGGAGGTCCCAGACAAAACGGTGCGAACCTGCCCCCGCCGAAAGTTCTTGCGACGGCTTTATCCATTCAGCCTGGAAGTAACGATGGGCCGGAAGTTCCGGCGTCTTCGCATCGCTCACAAATTCGTTCACGACTTCCCCTTTCGAATCGCGGAAGGTAAGCCTCACAGGACTGCTCGCATCGTCCTTCAACCAGTAATCTATTATCACACCTGTCGGCGGGTTCTGCCCCAGCGCGGTCTCCGGCGGCCATGGTGTGTCTTTGTTCTCGTCCGCGCGCAGCCTGATCGCATCGGCCGGACGGAACAGGTGTACCGGCTGGGATGCAAGCTCGCCGTTCGCTTCGCGCAGCGGCTCGACATCGTCAAGGATCCAGATACCTCTCCCCTGTGTGCCGGCTATGAGATCATTTCCGTGCACAACCAGGTCGTTCACGCAGACGGTCGGGAGATTTAGAGTAAGCGGTTCCCAGTTTGCGCCGTCATCGAAAGATACGTAGACGCTTCGGTTCGTAGCGGCGTATAAAAGACCTTTCTTGACGGGATCGGTTCTCACCGAATTCACAAATTCATCCGCAGGCAGTCCGTTCGTGATCGTCTGCCATGTCTTGCCGTAATCTGTAGTCTTGAAGATCAGCGGCTTGATATAACCGAGGCGCTGAGTATTCACGGCGACGTAAGCAGTTCCATCAGACCGATAAGAAGGATCGATAGCGTCCACCCTCGCCCATAAAGGAACACCGGCGGGCGTGACATTCTTCCAGTGGCTGCCGCCGTCGGTTGTCAGTTTAACGAGTCCGTCATCGGTGCCGATCCAGATTGTGTTCTCCACCCTGGGCGAAGGAGCGATCGTGAAGATGACTCCGTACCCGGCATCTTTTGCCTGTGCTCTATCCGGGTCGAAGTAATCCTTGGATCCCGGTTTCATTCCCGACAGGTCGGGACTGACTTTCTGCCAGTGGTTCCCGTCGTCCAAAGACTTCCACAGGTACTGGTTCGCCACGTAGAGCGCGTGTTTCCCGATCGGGGAGAACACGATAGGAGTAATCCATGTATACCGGTATTGAACAGTGGACTCACGCTCGCCGTAAGTCGTGAGCGGCCAGGGTGAAATTTCGGCGACCTGCCTGGTAACATTGTCGAAGCGCGAAAAATGGCCCCCCAACCCGCTGCCGAAAACGAGATTCGGATCTCCGGGCTTAGGTACTTCATAGTCGCGCTCATCTCCTCCGACTGGATGCCAGTCGCGGTCTTCGATCACGCCGTAAGGTCCACGGCTTAAAATTCCCACCGTGCCGTTGTCCTGCTGGCCGCCGTATATCTTGTAAGGAAATTGATCGTCGACAGCAATGTGATAAAACTGACCTGTGGGCTGATTGTACCAGCTCGACCAGGTCTTTCCTCCGTCCACGCTCACCACGCATCCCTGGTCGGAAGCCGTGATCATGTAATTGGTGTTCGCCGGATTGATCCAGAGGAAATGATAGTCGTCGCCTCCCGGCGCGCCCTTGAACATGATGAAATCTTTTCCGCCGTCAGCGGACCGATGGATCGAGCGGTCCATGACGTAAACCGTGTTCGCATTGGTCGGGTCGACCGTTATCCGGCTGAAGTAGGAGTTGGCAAGACCCTGGTCTTTGTTGACATGATCCCATCTAGCTCCGCCGTCGTTCGACCTGTAGAGTCCGCTGCCTCCGTTCGTCGCGATGATTGTCGCATAGACAATCTGTCCTTTGCTGCCTCTGGCGACTGCGAGTCCGATCCGGCCGAGCGGCCCTGACGGCAATCCGCCGCCGGTAAGCCTTGTCCAGTGCTGTCCTCCGTCGGTGCTCTTGAAAATTCCCGAGCCCGCTCCCGTCTGGGGCATGAAGTAATCGAGCCAGGGATGTGCCTCCATCTGCCAAAGCGCTGCATACACTACGGAAGGGTCTTCCGGATCGCAGGCCAGGTCGACCGCACCGGTACTATCGTTGACGAAGAGAGTCTTCTGCCAGCTTATGCCTCCGTCGGTCGTGAGAAACACCCCTCTCTCTTTGTTCGGAGCAAAAACATTTCCGAGCCCGGCAACAAGGACACGCTGAGGGTTATTCGGATCTATTATGATCCGACCGATGTGTTGAGTCTCTTTCAGTCCGACATTTGTCCACGTCTTGCCTCCGTCGGATGATCTGTAAACGCCGTCACCGGCGAGCATGTCGTACCGAAATGCGACCTGCCCAGTTCCGACATAAATGATTTCAGGATCCGACGCGGAGATATCGATAGCTCCGACGGTTGAGGCGCCCTCATGCTGCATGAGCGGCTGCCACGTTCTGCCGGCATCGATTGTCTTCCACACTCCGCCGCCGGCGGCGCCGAAGTAAAAGGTATTTGGCTGGCTCGGTATGCCGGCCGCCATTGTCGCCCAGCCGGCCCTGTATGGCCCGACCATTCGCCATTCGAGGCTGAAATAAGTTTTGTCCAATTCCGTCTGTGCTCCTGCAATCCCGGGAGCGGCAAGCGCAAAAATTGCCGCCGGAATAATCAACAGGAGAACACGCTTGACGAAGAAGATTGATGTGCTTTTCATTATGCAGGTCCTTCGCTATTACTGGTATTTGCTATTTATTCACTAAAAAGCAGTTACGACTGTCTCGAAAAGACTCCGATTCCTTGGAACGCTCGGCAAATTATCATAACGAAATCAAGCCATGAATGGTTTATTATTCAATGGATCAAATTGGTCTCAATCTGATCATCCGATTGTGAAGATCGTCACGCGGACGGCCGACAGGTTTTCCGGACTACGAGTTCGGGACGGAATGTCTCGTGAATTGATGGCAGGTTCGGGTCGGACATCCGCGCCGCCAGTCTCTCGACGGCCATTTGTCCCATCCGGTACATCGGCTGCCTCATGGTGGTGAGGCCGGTGTGGCTCGCCAGCTCGATGTCGTCGAAACCGATTATGGAAACGTCTTCCGGTACTCTGATACCGTTATCTGACAGCGCGGCGATCGCACCGATCGCCTGTATGTCCGAAGACACGAAGAAAGCCCGCGGCATTTCCGCACCCATTTTAATGAACTTCATCATCGCCTCGTGACCGGCTTCGCGATTGAACCCATCCTCCTTATTGTTCGAACCGGTTTTCAAGAGATCTTCGGAGTATGCTATGCCGTTGCTTTCGAGAGCGCGCCTGTAACCCTGTAACCTGTCGTACGCCGGCTGGCTCACCTCGAGCGCGTTTATCATACCGATCCTGCGATATCCAAGACTGATGAGGTAACTCGTCGCGTCGTATGCCCCGTCGGTGTTTGCGACGGAGATCGAATCGAACTTCGGATAATAACTGTCGACCAGGACGATGGGTATGCCGGCTTCTCTTAATCTCGGCACAATTTTATCGGGCAATCTCATCGAGAAGAAGAGTATCCCGTCCACTCTCCCCTTCTGAAGAGCCCGGCCGATTTTCGATTCCAGCTGGTTGATGTCGTTCACGCCGAAAAGGGTCAGGTCGTATCCCAGGTTTGTGATCTCCTCCTGAACTCCTCTAAGGATCTCCACGAAGAAATAGTTCGTGAAGAAAGGGATTATCGCAGATATTGTTTCGGATTGATTTCTGGCAAGCCGCCGGGCATAGGTGTGGGGTTGATAGCGGAGGCGTTTGACCACATCTTTCACACGCTGGCGGGTTTCCGGTGTTACACTCGGATGGTTGTTGAGCACGCGGGAAACCGTTCCGATTCCCACCCCGGCTGCTTTGGCTATTTCGTAGATCGTTATCTTCGAAGCCATACGATCTCTCCCCCTCGTGCTAATCGGTCACCTTCGACACGATCAGGCTGGCTGCATTCCCTCCAAACCCCGCAGCGTTTATCATGATTCTGCGAATTGGTCTTCTATGGTTCTCGAACACAACAGGATAAGGAAAATCGATGTAGTCATCGCCTGAGAGGATAAGAAGTGCATATTCAAGGCTGAGGACTGCAGACGCGGCAAACGTGTGGCCGATGTACCACTTGTTTGAAATAAGGACCGGAATTTTTCCACCGAAAACGATTTCTATTGCGTTAAGCTCGCTCCGGTCCCCCTTGACTGTCGCCGGCGCGTGCAGGATAATCATGTCGACGGGATCCGCGGACGCCGTTCCTTCAATCGCCATTGCCATCGCGGTTCGCAGGGCCAGCCCGTCTTCGGTAGTGGAAGTGGCGGTCGGAGAAGACTCAAGGCCGTAACCGATCGATTCAACGACTCCGAGCACGGACCTTTTTTTCTCTTTCAGTTCCGCCGGGCTCAATTTCTCGAGCGCGAAAAGAGCGGCGCCCTCACCGAGTGCCATAGTGTCGTGCAGCGGAGTTTCGGAAGAACACGGGCGAGAAGGGTATTCGGCAGACGAGTCGTTCGTATAGATCCGAAGTGCCTTCATCTGGGCAACGGTAAATCCCGTCAAAGGTGATTCAGCACCGCCGACCAGGAATCTGTCGGCAAGTCCCGCTCTCATCCAGGCGATCCCGTTGAAGACCGCGTGAAGCCCTGAGCTGCATGTTACCGAGTGACTGAACTCCGGCCCGCTGGCTCCGATGTCGCGTGCGACAGTGCTAGAGATATTACCGAGGGTTGTCGTGGGAGATGTGAGCGGGAACATGCGCTGCGATGGGTTCCGCAAGTAAGAATCGTGTGCCTGCTCAAGAATCCCGGTCGCCCCTCTTGACGATCCTATGTTCACGCCCGTTCTCGTCCCGCTATCGTCCCGTTCCCAACCTGCCTGTTCAACCGCTTCCCGCGCACAGTGCATGGCCATCAGAACGGTTCTGTCGAGATGTTTGTGATAAGCTTCCTCAAGACGTATTGATTTGATTATATCTTCGGAAGGCTTCTGGAGGCTCGCCACCGCCGCTTTTTCATCATTGAATGTCCGGGGCCTTAAGAGCGACTCCCTGCGAAGGTACGATTGCCAGACTTCGTCAGGGCTGTATCCGAGCGGGGAAATCGAGCCCATGCCGGTTATGGCAATATGATCGCCGGATTTCTGCATTCTTCATTGAAGATAGCAAAATGGATACGATGTTGACAAGGAATTGGCTAAGTTTTTCTTCGCAATGAGTCGCACGGATCTGAGGCGCTTCCGAAGGGACCGGTCATTCCACGTCGACACTGATGTACGAGATGACCCGATTCCTGAATTGCAGGCTTGATGCAAACGACAGGCCCGTCATTCTTAAGCCAAGCGTTGCCGATCTCACGCGAAGGCAGTGCATTTCCCATCCTAACAAGAGAGTCCCGCAAACCGGCGGGACTCTCGCCTTTATCATCCGAAGTCAAAAGCGAATATGGCTTCCGATGTCAGATTTTCGGCGAAACTACTTAACGAGCACTAATTTCTTGACGGATGCGAATTTGCCGGAGGTGATTCTGTAGAAATACACACCGCTCGGCAGCGGACTCGCATCAAAAACGACGCTGTGATAACCTGCCGATTCATCTTCGTTGACCAGAGTCTTCAGTCCCCTTCCGAGGATATCATAAACTTCCAAAGTCACGTGGCCAGAAACCGGCAAAGCATACTCAATCGTTGTTGTCGGATTGAAGGGGTTCGGGTAGTTCTGGCTAAGGTTGTAATCTTTTGGGAGAGGCGCTGAAGCAACCACTTGGCCTCCTTCTTTTGATGAAGCGGTATCATTCAGGGAATAGACGTTGACAAGTGTGAGCTGAGCAGTTGTATCCGGCTTGCCATCGATCAACACCGCCAGTTTTGTGTTTCTCTGCAATATGGTTGATGGAATCGCAAACGAAAATGCGGAGTTGGTCAACTGCTTCACTGAATCCGTAACATTTTGCTCGATAAGATTCATGATAGGTGCATTTGACCCGCTGTCTACAAGAGCAAGCGAAAGAGAGACTCCTCCTTTCACTTCCTTCGACTTAAAGTCCCCGCTGAAGGTCAGATTGACTCCGGTAGTTGAGACGAGGCTACTCAGTAAAGGACTGATCTCCAGGACCCCTTGGTTGGTGGAATCACAGCTTGTCTGAACCAATTGTCCTGAGATCGTGGCAGCCCCCGTCCGCGAGAGTTGCATGTTCGAAAGATTAAATGCGGCGTACATCCCATTTATACTATCGACCACCTGAATCACCTGCCTGAACCTGAGTCCGCCTCCCGTCGCGTCCTGTTTATAAAGAGTCCCTGTTCCTGTGACGTCATTCCTCGTTCCTGATCTAAGGGCGCAAGGAGTGGTATTAGTCGTCGTGAGGGCAAACGGTATTTGGGTCGGGTCAGATGTACTTGGAAGGTTCGGATAACCAGCGTTGGTGGTAATCTGAACCCCGAGATTTCCGCCGCCGCCGTTCCAGCTTCCGCCTCCATTGGTACTGGTTACCTCATAGACGGGGTTTGTGCTCACCGCGTTATGAAACATTATAGTCGCGCCAAAGTTGGAGTTCAGATGGCCGCAGATCGTGGGCTGGTCAAGTGTGGAAGTAGTGGCAAATTCAACCGGAGATGACCAGTTCCAACCTGCCCACGACAAACTTCTCTCCCAAATAGCATATTGGTAGTAATAGAGCGGATCAAATCCTCTCCAGCTAAACCTCACTGTCCCTGCACCATCAACCGTGATTCCACCTGAAGTATTCGATGAACATTGGACGCCGCTGTTGACAGTGTATACAGAGCCAAATGATGGCGTCCCGCTGCTTGGTGCCGGATTCGTTGCGTATCGCATATACAGGTTATTCCCGTCATCATACGTCACATACATGAGAAAGCCACCCAAAGAGGGGTAGTTTGCAGTAAACAGGTCCGGGTACTCACAGGCAGTGCTCGTCGATAGAGTGCTGGAGTACCATGTGCCATATGGATTCTGAGTCATGATGAGTATCCCTGTCCCTGTTCCCTCGAAGGCGACTGTGGTGTACTGATAACCTCCGTTCAAGACTAGAGACGCGACGGGCTTGGAATCCGATCTGGCGTATGCTACACCGCCGCTCGGCAGATTGTTCACCGGCGTGGGAGTCCCCCATGTGTTGCTGCTTATCTGTAATGAGTTGGAGAAAACGCTCCAGCCGGATCCGAGCTGTCCGGCATATGCATCAACCCAAACAACATACAGCTCATACGGATTGGGGTATGCGGGATTGCTGGAGTACCATTGGGCAATCGAAGGATTCCTGGCAGAATCGTCTCCGGCGCTGATCCTCACTTCCGGACTCCATGTCTGCCCGTTGTTAGTTGATTTTGTGTACCATATTTCGCCCGCCGATTGGTACACCAGATTGAGATTTCCTTGATAATCCCTGACTATTTTGGATTGAGTGCCGTAGCCGCTCGCAGTGGAAACATTGGACAGAAGACTCCCTTTCACATTTGCCGTCACCGTGGCATTGCTGCCAGTGAACACTACAGCTGTCGTATCACTGGCAGAATTCTGAAGCGTCGCACCGCTCGCCGTCCAGCCCGTGAAATACAGCGGATGGTTCGTTCCGCCAACGGAAATCGATTGCGAGGGAAAGCTAATGGAATAGTAGGGTGGATTCCAGTTTGGCGGGCCACTTTGGTTTGTGAACACGCCGAAGTACTTATTCCCGTTGTAGCTTGTTATTGTGTCGGGACGAAACGGCGAAGTCGATGAAGTCTGTCTAGATATTAGCGGCGCAGATATTCCCCGGTTTCGCTTCACGCTCCCATAGCTTGGGTCGGGATAGTCTATAAACCAAGGGTCTGCAAAACCCACATAGGTCGTCAAACTTGGAGCATCTATTAAGTTGTTCTGAATCGTGATGCCGTTGTTGGTTGTCGTGGGGTTGAGGTGAGAAGTGAAATTGTCATCGTTTACATTGATCGAAGAGAACACATGATGATTTAACACGTCTGGCTCTTGGTTCACACCCCTTGTCCAATCGTGGTACTTTTGCTCAGAAATAATGCTAACATCCCCGCGCAACGCCGGCGAGGAAGTTCTTTGGAGGAAAGCAGTATCCGGAAGTGAGCGGACAGGTGGGAAGCTGCTTCCGTTCCATATTCCAATCGTACCCACACGAGTGCCGTTCGAAAGTTTCTGGTCCAGGATGACTCCAACAGGCGCTGGTGTGCCGGACATACTGTAACCGTTCTGATTATAGTTGGTCTGCAGATAATTGGTGATCTTGTCGAGATAGTAAAGTTTGATTGTTGAATCCGGTCCATCCCAGGCTAGGTAATAAAATATGATATTTGAATCGGCGTAATCTTTCGCTACTTCAATATGACCTGAGCCTCCGCCAAGCGCGCCAGTCTGGTTTGGGAAGAACCCTGGAGGCTGGTCTCTGCCGTGGTCGGCGTGATACCCCAACTGAGGGATGAATGGTTTATTAGGAACATAAAACCGGATCTGTTGTAGTAGTGACTGGTACATCGCCGCAGTCGTGTCGCCGTACTGGTACGGCACAATGTAATCGACGCTGTCATAACCGCCAATTGATGCTGCAGAACCTACGCGATCAGCTCGATACTCAGCAACCGCCAACCGAAATCCCGCTTTATGAACCTTCCAGCCCACCGTGTCGACCTGTCCCTTCGTCACAAGAAGACTGTCCTCTGAATAGCAGTCATCGATGTAGAAGCATGTGACACCCCATTTCTTCCCTGAGTCGACCTCACTCTGTACGTACGACCACCTGCTGAACCTGATTGAATCACGGTCCAGCTGTCCTATTATCCATGAATATCCACTGGTCTTTGCGTCCGTAATGTCGGCATAATGGTCCGACCACGGTGAACCGGGCGGAGAGTACCTTTGGCCAATACTTAGCCGTATTCCAGACCACCCGTAGCCCGAAGGGCCAGGCCCTATTCTCTTGATAAGATCTGGAATTTGGGGATGAGCATTAGTGGTTGTGCCGAATTTTACCGTTTGAGAGAATGCCGACGTATAGCACGATAACAATCCAAAAAGCAATAAGGAAATTTTGAGTCTCATAACCTTTTCTCCTGTCTAATATGCTGTTGGATGTCTTCCGGAGCTCATGGCCCCTGGCAAAACTTCATAATCTTCGCTATCTTCGTACTGCATACAAAAGCGCGACCTCGGCTACCGCGGGGGCTAAACACGCGACCTGATTGCATGCGTTCAAACCCGCCGTCGTGGTACGAACACGATGGCGGGATTATTTTATGTTCATGTCAGTCCCCTCCTTTCATCGCCTTTTTGCAACTGTGATTATGGCTACCGGACCGTTTTCTCCAACTGCTATGACTAAGTCCCCTTTTACCGCGACACTTGAATAGAAACCGCCGGGAAGACCAGTTTGACTTATGAAACTCTGCCAGTGTTCCCCGTTCCAGTGCAGAAATTCACCGAATGCTCCGACAACGAATACATCGTTTGTATCGTCGCCTCTTACCTTATTCGTCTCCTTTCTTGTCGGATATAACGGCTGGCCTTCCCATGCAGTGTCCGATAAGGAAGACTTTTCATAAACTCCCCCCCCGACAACATAGTAATGCCGGTCTGGAACAAACCAGACGCTGTTTAAATAGTATTGGATAGGATAAGTTGAAGCCTCGGTTGCTGTATTCCCTTCAATACTGAAAATCCCAGGCCCCCAATTATCAGTTGAGTAGTTTGTAAGGCAGGTAGCGAGTATCTCACCTCCTGATCCATAGATGTCGTTGAAATACAAGTCCGTCCCTGTCGCTACCTTCGTCCATGTGCCGGAGGCGTAGTGAACAATTATCCCGCCACTACCAACGATATATATGTTGTTGTCTGAGCTCCCCCAAATTCTTTGCATGGAATTTCCTGACCAGTATTGGTTGAGAGCATCAACATTTGAGAACTGCTTACCATCCCAGTGCTCAAGCCCATTTCCCCCGAACCACACATCGTTCGATGCAAGGGCGAAGACGGCCTCTATCGGATGATAGAATGATTGGCCCTGATAAACGTACGGCACACGTAAATCATTCCAGTTCCTTCCATTCCAATGCACCGCATTATACGGAAACGGATCGGGATTACCATTGGCAGAGTCAAGATATATAGCTCCCACAACCCAGATGTCTGTGTCATTTATTATCGCGACATCCTGCAGATAACAGCTTCCCGCATTTCCGCCGAATGTGTAGGTCTGAAAAGTGAAGTTGTTGCTTGTCGTGTCCGGTCCTGACGGACCCACAGGATTGTGTTTACACTCGATGCCGGAGAGCATCAATAAGAAGGCAATAGCCACTGTTAATGCTTTGATCAAATTACTCGTACTCCCTTCTTTTGGCCAACCACTACTGCGGACATCATTAATACGGGAACTGCAGAGAGTGCCCGGTATTATGACCCCGGTTTGTTATCCAGTCCCGTCCATTACCAAAGTCTACAAAGAAACCGAACAGCACCCCAGCGAGGCAGCTTGTCCGCTCAATATTCAGCCGCCGGTTCCCTGAAAGCCCACTGGTTTGAGAAAGTCCCCTTTTCCTTTTAAGCACGACGTCCTCCCACTGTTCCGGCCCTTCAATTTGTCCCGGTAAATCTAACGACTATTCTTCAGCTCCCTTGATTAGCTGAAAATATTCCTGGATTAAGAGCTCCATCCAGTTATCATTACCAAACATTCCCGCGCAGAGTTCATTTCTTGAACTGATTTACGAATCACTCCCTCGAATTTGCATACCCGATCCGCAAATCACTCGCCCCCTAATGCCACAACTATAATATCCCCCCCCCCATGATAAAGTCAAGTCATTTCAAGGGTAAGCGTTCTAATTACGGTTGCTTTTAGTAGGCGATTTTAGGGAGTTTTTGAGCCAGTCTTTTGAGACTAGATGGGCTCCGGCGGCCTCAAGTCTAGACTTGCCATTTAGGTGCCTGCGATTGCCG
>JAJYJD010000027.1 GCA_021789755.1 Bacteroidota bacterium | reverse complement strand
CCAGCGTGCCAGCGGCTCAAGTCCGCTCTTGAAGCCGTTCTCCACCCAAGGCGGGATGAGGCTTCTCATTTCTCAGAACCTTCGACAATTATTACGAACTCGCCGCGTTTCTCGCCGTGACCGATCATGTCCAATATTTCCGAGAACGTCCCCCTGTAGAAGGTCTCGTGCAATTTGGTTATCTCTCTCCCGACAACACAGTTCCGCTCGCCGAAATATTTGGACAATTCGAGAAGAGTCTTCTCAATCCTGTGAGGCGACTCGTACAGAACAATGGTCCTTCGCTCAGAGGAAAGTTCCTGGAGTTTCTTCTGTCTTCCCTTCTTCAACGGCAGAAATCCCTCAAATACGAAACGATCCGTTCTGAGCCCGCTGGAGGACAATGCGGCTACCAAGGCTGTCGCGCCGGGAATCGGAATTACTTCCACCCCGGTCGCCAGGGCATCCCTTACCAGAGTGTAACCCGGATCGGAAATTCCCGGAGTGCCTGCATCGGTTATCAACGCAGCCGCCGCACCATCGGCTATTTTCCCGACAATCTCACTCGTCCTGCCGGCTCCGCTGTGGCTGTGGAAGCTCAACATTGGTTTCGAAATACCGAAATGTTTGAGAAGAACGGAACTCGTCCTGGTGTCCTCCGCAACTATGAAATCAACCGACTTGAGCGTGTCGACGGCTCGAAAGGTGATATCTGATAAGTTGCCGATAGGTGTCGCGACGACAAAAAGTCTTCCCCCCGGTTTCTCGGTCCCCTGAAGGGATCCCCCTTGCACTACGTTCCCCAATCTCTCAGGTACCTGAAATCGACGTTGATCGTCCTATGTCCGACCTTAGCAATTATCGGAGGGGTTCTCTTGAATTGGCTTCTGACAATCATCCTGTGCATGTCTTTGACCAGCTTGGCCCGATGCCCGAAAGAGATAACCTCGTCGAGGTTCATCTTCTGGTCGACCAGCAGGTACAGTACTCTGTCTATCTCCTCGTATGTATAACCGAGTTCATCCTCGTCCGTCTGTCCGGCCCAGAGATCGGCGCTCGGCTTCTTTTTCACGATCCTTTCCGGCACTCCAAGGAATTCCGCCAGCTGCCAAACCTGAGTCTTGTACAGATCTCCGATCGGATTTATCGCATGTGCCATATCACCGAAAATCGTCCCGTAGCCCAGGAGCATTTCAGTTTTATTACTCGTCCCCAGCACCAGGGCCTTTTCGCGTGCCGAAGTGTCGTACAGAATTATCATTCGCGTTCGTGAAAGGATATTGCCCAGCCGTACTTTTCCCATCGAAGGTTCGCGGTCAATTATGGCGTCTGCCGGCGCACTGATGTCGACCACTTCAGTCTTTACTTCAAACTTCTGAGCGAACAGCATCGCGTCGTCAAGGCTGCCTTTTGAAGACGCTTTGTAAGGGAGCAGGAGACACAAAACGTTTTCTTTCCCGAGGGCTTCCACCGCCAGCGCAGCCGACAACGCCGAATCCACACCTCCGGAAAGGCCCACGACGAGCTTTCCGAGACCCGCCTTTCGGGTCTCTTCGCGAATAAAACGCACGAGAAGGTCTTTCACCAGTCCGGGATTGATTCTAAGATCGTTGGTTTGTGTTTCCATCTGCTCAAAAATTAAGAAACGCGGGTGCCTTAGTCAATGTGAAGGGCGACAGCGTCCGAAAAACGACAGGGCTCCCCCCGGCTTTCACGGTTCACGCCGTTTTAGATTCTTCATGTGCGCCGACATTCCTCCTCCTTTTCATAATCGCTGCAAGCAGCATCGCTATCAGCAGTATAACGACGAAACTGTTCGAGGCGAGCGACAAGTCCTTACCCAGGACGTACATCGCCGGCTCAAACTTCAGCTCAAGCTCGTGAACACCTTTCGGAACCATGACAGCGCGCAGGAAATAGTCCGCCCTGTAAATCTGCGCAGGCTTCCCATCGATGTAGGCTTTCCATCCGGCAGGATAGTACACTTCGCTCATGAGGAGCAAATTGTTTCCGCTGGCTTTCACGCGCAACCTCATGGACTGCAATTTGTACTGTTCGAAGCTGACCGACACGCCGGTGTCCGGGGGATCGACTTTCAGCCCCGGGTCTTCCTGGAAGTAAACGGTTTTCGCGGGATCGAATGAGCCCTCCTTCAACATCTCAAGGATGTCCAACCCCGATGCTACCTTGTAATTGTCGACGAAGAAGGCGCGTGGGAGAATACTTTTGTTCTCCTCGACGGCCTTGCTCCCCGTAAAGACCACCTGACCAAACTCGGGCTGCGGTTTGTCCGTTATGAGGTACTTGATTCCCATGAGTCTCATGATGTTCGGGTTGATCAGGCCATCGACATCTATCATATCCTGGTATATGCGGATCTTGGCTGCGGAATAGCCTCCTGCATCCTGAACCAGATATGAGGCAAGGTCATTCGATGTCACCGGTTGACCGTTCTGGAGCTCGACGACCCGGTAGAGACCTGTGTCCTCCTTGATATACTTGACATAATCCGGAGTCGTGAATTGTTCTGCCTGCGTCTTGCGATCATAAAGCTCCATCGGCCTGTAGTCAACCCTCCAAAGATCGAAAAGGAGAATCAGCGTGAAACCCGACCCGGCAACGAGAGTCGTTACTCTTCTGCGGATATAGAAAGATGCGAGTCCTGCAGTCAGCAAGCAGATGAAGAGCGAGACGTAGAGATCGCTCATCATATTGTCGAAGAGCAGACCCTGGACCTGCGGAGCGGAGGTTCCGAACCGGCCGCTTTGAATTATCCCGCCATAGTAATCGCGGAGCGGTCCCTGCATGATCAGCACCAGAAGTATCAATCCGCCGAACACGCCGGCACCGATAAGCATTTTCCTGGCGAGCCCGTAATCAGAGGCGCGTCTGGCTTCAGCGATGGAATTCAGCCCGAACGCCGCGAGAATCGGAATGAATACCTGAACAAGAACAAGAATCATGTTCGGAGATCTGAACTTGTTGAAATAGGGGAAGTAGTTGAACATCAAATCATAAACAAGCGAAAATTCCCGTCCGAACGAGACGAGAAGAGCAAAGATAATGACCGTCAGGCTGAATAGGACGAACGGATTCTTTCTGTTCCTCATGAATCCGACAAACGCCAGCAGGAGCACAATAACGCCCATGTAGGGTGAAGCTTCCATGAAAGGCTCAGGGCCGAAATAGGTATTCACGTGAATCGACTGGTTGTTGGACAGCGGTCCGCGGTACTCGATATCCCCAAAGCCGTAGTACGACGGGACCAGGAAAGACATGATCTCCTTCGGGCTGAACGACCAGTTGGTGGCATACTCGTAGTCAAGTCCGCCTTCCGGCTGCCCTTTGTCCTGAACGGTCTGCACTATCGGCGGAGCGCCGCGAATAGAGTACTTGCTGTATTGGTATGTCGACAGGTAGGTATCCGCGGACATAATGAACGCGACCGCACTCGCAGCGACAAGCAGCAATCCGGATCTTATCACGCCTGAGAGCCTTTCCTTCTTCGCAATCCCCCGGATCAGCATAAAGAGTATGTAGATCCCCAGTGCCAGGTAAGAGTAAAAAATCATTTGGATATGAGTCGACGAAAACTGCAGATGCAACGCTACGACCAAACCGAGGAGGTAAGACCACCTGAAGCGATGTATCAGCTCCATGACCAGAAGGAGGATGAACGGGAACAAGGACATGGCTGCAATTTTCGTATTATGCCCGACCATGATCCAGTCTATGATGAAAGTCGAAAATACAGTGGCAACGGCACCGAAGAAGGATGCAAACTTCGTCAGCCCAAGGCGGCGCGCCAGCACAAACATTCCGATCCCAAAAAGAAAATAATAGACGGTAACCCAACCGACATCCTGATTGACCATCAGTATCGATGCGAGGCGGTCTATTGTGCCCCACGCAGATTGCACCAGATCGTACCATCTGTTTCCACCGGCGAGCAAGCTGGCAAACGAAGGCATCCCGCTGAATATGTATGGTATCCAGAGGGGGAACACCCCTTCGCTTTTTGCCTGCTGAACATACGCGTCGAGACTTTTCGAGGCGTTGATATCAGCCGCAATGAAGACCTTGTTCTCGAAAAAGGCACTATGCAGGAAGACTATGAGCAGGACCAGTATCAGGACGATGAGAATCGGTGTCTCATACTTCTGCGGCACAATGGGCTTTTCCTGCAAGGCTTTCTTTTCGCTTACCCTCTTGTTAGACTGCTTGCTCATGTCTTCTCTCTAATATTTTGTTGAAAAGGATTGATAGTTTTCTCGTTGCTTCTTTTCTGTCGAATCCGTTAATAATCTCTTCGTTAGGCGCGAACCGGTGCCTGCTTACCGCCGGTTGCCTGCCGCCTCCCGCGAAATCCGAGTACAGGTCGAGAATCAAATCTTTCGCTTTCTCTGAATCGGCCGGACCCACCACGATGCCGCTTCCGGTAGACCGGATTATTCTTGCCGCAGCACCCTCAGGCGCGAAAGCGATTATCGGTTTTCTGGAACCAATATATTCAAACACCTTGCCAGGAACAATCTCATCGCTGAGTTCAGACTCGTCGACGATGAGCACAAGAAGGTCGGACTGCAGGAGAAGTCGTATGCTTTCTTTGTGAGCCATATAACCTTTGATCTCCACAATACCCTGGAGCTCGGGCTCCGAGAGCATCTCTCTGACTTCTGAACCGAACCTTCCTGCGAAGACAAGCCTGAAATTGCGGGGAGATATCTTCCCTTCCGCCAGCAGTGCCTTCACAGCATCGAGAAGTGTCCTCGGACTTCTCCTGCCGTAAAGTGAGCCCGTGTAAGTTATGGTGAACTTTTCGCTCCTGCCGGCGCGCACTTCCGGATAATCCTCCGAATCGAAACCATTCGGAATGTAGGCAATCTTTGACGTATCGACTTCCCGATACTTCTTTATCAGATCCTTCCCAATCCCCTCCCAGGCGATCTCCACGGCATCGGCGCACTCGACACAACTTCTCTCCATGTGCCTGTCAACGGCCGCAGGCAGGAACCACCTGTCTGGCGTCGAAATGAACCCGGTCCAGGGATCGCGTAATCCCATCACCCATGGTTTCCCGGTTCTTCTCTTGAGGCTCTTCGCGACCAGGGATGGTGTGTATGGCGGAGAGCTGGAGTATATGATATCGATATTCTCCTCCCTCATCGTCTGCACACCACCTGCGACCGCGTGTCGAAACCACCCTATGCGGGCATCCGGTATGAATAACGTCGAACGCACAAATTCCGCGAACCGCTCAGTCAGACCGGCGGATTTCTTCCTCCCGCCCGCCGGAATATTCTCCACATCAACAGCCGAGCCTGGTTTTCTGCCGGTCAGCTTTCTATAAAGGTCGTAAGGTTCGAATATCTTAGTCCGGACGACTCTGACGTTTCGTGGAATTTCATCCAGAAGAGACTCATCCACGGCCGGGAAATCTCCGTTCTCAACAGTAAGGACAACCGGCTGGAATCCGAATTGCGGAAGGTACTTGACGAACTTGAGCACACGCTGGACACCGGGCCCGCCCGACGGCGGGAAGTAATATGAAACGATCAGAACTTTTTTCATTTGTTCAAATTGTAAAATCCGGTCTTAAACCCCGGAGCTTGAGATTTCACTAATGAGCTATGCCTCATGTCCCGACAATTCTTCTATGGCATTCACCAGGTTGTCCCAGGAATAAAGCCTTTTCTGTTCCGACACTCCCGAAGAGAATAATTCGCCGAGTTTCTCTCGGAAAAAAGCGACTATTGCGGCTGCGAGGTCTTCGGGAGAATTCGGCGGTACAACAAGTCCGGTCTTTCCGTGGATCACGGTTTCAGCAAGACCGCCGACATCCGTCGTTATGACCGGCTTGTTGAAATTGTACGCGATCTGCACTATCCCGCTCTGCGTCGCGTCCAGGTACGGAAGGACAACCACATCGGCGGCGGAAAAATAGGCGGCGACCTCGTCGTTCGGTATGTAATCCGAAAACACTTTCACGCTGCCGGCAATTCCAAGCCGATCAATTTGCTCACGATAGCTTCTTTCCTCGTCGTAAAATTCACCGGCAACAAGCAGAGTGAAGCGGACCGAGGCGAGCGCCTTACTCACGGCTTCAAGGAGCACATGCAATCCCTTATACTTCCTGATGTAGCCGAAGAAGAGGATCACTTTCTCATCCTGCATCAAGCCGAATTTTCTGCGGGCTTCTGTTTTGTCGGTGCTCCCTCCGAATATTTCATAAACCGGATGCGGAACAAGTTTGTAAGAAGGTGACTCGATCAGGCTGCGGAGATCTTTCTCGACCGATTTCGATTGCACGATAAAAGAGTCGCCGGCTTTCAGCGCCCAGCCGGTAAGCATCTTATCGACGGGTGTCTTTTCGTGGGGGAGAACGTTATCGCATATAAAGAGGACCCTGCAGGCTGACCTTTTCTTCGCGACCCTTGCAATTGTACCGAAAGCCGGAGCGAAGAACGGCATCCAGTATTTGAATATCAGAAGGTCGGGATTCAATCGTGCCGCCATCCTCCCTGCTTTGAACCACGTCAGCGGATTGAGAGTGTCGATAACCTGTGGACTCGGTTGCTCACCGGCGGCAGCGCCCTTCTCTTCCTGAGATTTTCCCGGAAAAAGAAATTTCGGATATTGTCTTTTGAATGTAATTATCGACACCTGATGACGCTTTGAGAGGTGATCTCGTAGAAGGGAGACATAATGCGCAATTCCACCCCTGAGTGGAAAGGCCGTGCTTATGATCGCAATTTTCATTTAACGGAAGCAGTCACGGACGGAATCTCCATGACTTCCAGGACGGCGTCGAGCACTTTTGCGGACGGCAAATGATCCAGGCAGAAATAATCGTTGTTGACGCATTTGGGCATGAAGAAGCATTTACACTCTCTGTCAGGCTCAACGATCTTTCCGAGGCCATATAACTCGAATTCGTTCCTGTTGAAGATATTGTTGATCAGGACCACCTTCTTCCCCAGGCCCACGGCGATATGCAACCCCATCGTTACGCCCGTCACCACCAGATCAACCCGGTCGACGAGATTGATAAACTGCCTCAACGGAAAGAAGCCGAGGTAATCCGCACCGCTCCTTGCCGCGATTCTCCTGTTCCTCTCGTCCTCCTGCTCACCGCCCAGCAAAATGACTTTATGTCCCTTTGCGATCAGCCCCTCCGCGACTTGCGCCCATTTTTCTTCGCTCCAGAGACGGCTCGTCCATCTTCCGCCGCAACCGGTATTCAAACCGATGATCTGCCGGGATGCATCTATATTCCATTTATAACCGTCGGATTCAAAATTTGGAAGAGCGTATTTTTCGCCGCCGAAAGTGAACCCGCAGATTTCGAAAACTTCCTCGAGATAAGACTGCTTGTTTGCCTTGCTCACGTCGTCGAAGATCCCGGTCAGATATTTCTTGTACGCCAGATCGTCGGCCGGAACCGTCCGGCCTTCGCTCAGCAAAAATCCCCGCTTGACACGCGCCTTCACGCGTTTAGCCAGAGCAGCGGCTTCGTAGTCCTTGTCGAGGCTGAAAAGGTAATCGAATTCCGTCTCTTCGATCTGCAGAACGGAGGCGAGGTTAAACTGCAATTTCCGGTCCACCTCATCCGGGAGGATTTCGGGAGTAAGAGTGAGCCACCAGATTTCCGCACGTGGGTTGAGAGTCTTGATCTTTCTGAGAAGTGGAGTCGTCCGAATCACGTCGCCGAGCGCGCCGAGTTTTATTATCAGGAATCTCTCGTCCGTCAGTTCGTAGTAAGGGCAACCGTCGCAGTGAACCCCGTAAATCTTGTTGGGCTTGCACGGGATGTGTCCCTGAAAATGCCGGCAATCAGTGTGGATGATGGGTTTCTGTCGTTCAGGCAAGATATTAGTTGAATACCTTTTCCTTGATCACGTATTCTTCTTTTGCATTTGTCCTGGTGATCATCTCTCCAAGCAGGCCGATGGACACGAACTGGACGCCGACGATTATGAAAAGAATGCCTACAGTGAATAACGGCCGATTGCTGATCGCGGTCTTTCCCATCAGCCATTCGATAGTCAGTTCAAGATCTATAACAAAACCGAGAAGGAAAGAGAAGAGACCGATGATGCCGAAGAAGTGCAGGGGGCGTTTGCTATACCTCGTCGTGAAGATGACGGTAAGCAAATCCAAAAATCCGTGCCAGAACCGGTTCAACCCGAATTTCGTTCTGCCGAATTTCCGGGGATGGTGAACGACCGGGATCTCGGCAACCCTGTATCCGGCCCAGTGGGCGAACACCGGAAGAAACCGGTGCATTTCACCGTAGACCTTAATATCCTGGACGACTTCCCGCTTGTAGGCCTTGAGCCCCGAGTTGAAGTCACGGAGTTTGATACCGGTCATTACGGAGGTCGTGTAATTGAAAAGCTTCGAGGGAATCGTCTTCGAGATGGGGTCGTGTCTTTTTTTCTTCCAGCCGTTCACGAGATCATATCCGGACTCCAATTTCTCTATGAGCCTGGGAATCTCGTTCGGGTCGTCCTGGAGATCGGCGTCCATCGTGACGATGATTCTCCCAACTGCATGCTGGAACCCTACCGACAGAGCGGCAGACTTTCCGTAGTTCCGCCTGAAGCTGATGAACTTATATCTTCTGTTCTTCCGGTGAATCTCCCTCAGGACTCTGACGGAGTTGTCCGTCGAGCCGTCATCCACGAATATTACCTCGTAAGTCGCATTCATTCTGTCGAGAGCGTCGCGAATGCTGAGTGAAAGTGGCATAAGTGATTGCTCTTCATTGTAAAGCGGGATCACGATCGAAACATCGATCCTTCGAGGCGGTCTGTCCCTGAATTGTCGTTGATTCTGTTCTTCGGTTGTCTTTTGGTAGTTGTCGCTCATCATTCGGCCAATCGTTTCTTAGAAAAATACCCTTGACAGCGCAAAAATGCAACGAGATTGGACTGAATCTCCCGCATAACCGGACACGCGTCGTACGAGCCTCGAGTGTGTGTTCCTCTGCACAAGGATCTGGTAAATGAATCAAAAATCAATCAAAAATCTTGATTTGGGAAGAAAATCATGATAAATTTGCGCATGAGAAAGAACCGAATATCTAAGTATATGTTTAGTATAATAAGCACCGATAACTCAGAATATTTCGGTTCGAAAGCATGCAATTCACAATCAAGAGTCGATGAGAAACATGAGCAAATTTCTTAAGGTGATTGGATTACTCTTCCTTCCCGTAGCAGCGATCATTTTTATGTTTGCGCTCTTCAACGGTAAACCTGCGAAACGTGGGAAGGGTTTATTCGTGCAAGAGTTCGACGAACAGAACATCTACGGGTAATTCCTCCGCGCACAGGGATCCGGCAATTCCTGATCGGCTTTCTTACTGAAGCTCTCCGGCTGAGAACGGTGAGGGGTGATTAACTGTCTCCAGAGTTATGGGGGAACTATTTCTCCGGGTTAGCCACCGGTTGCTCAGGGGCAGTACGCGTCTTGCCTTTCAGCAGTGACAGCCATCGAATCCGGGCGAACAAGTACGGGAACTTCAGCTTGAACCCGTCGACGTAGGTGTACATCACCGGGACAAGTATCAGAGTCAGGAGGGTTGAGCTGATAAGAGCGCCCATGACAACCAAAGCCATGCTTTGTCGAATCTCGCTCCCCGCACCGAGCCCCAGAGCCAGCGGAAGCATCCCGAAAACCATGGTTGCCGTTGTCATGATTATCGGGCGTAATCTTATGGGACCGGCTTCAAGTATCGCATCGATCATGGTACGTCCGCGCGCCCGAAGAGTATTGGTGTAATCCACGAGGAGGATCGCATTCTTGCTCACAAGTCCCATGGACATAATCACACCGATCATGGAAAATGTATTCAGTGTCTGCCCCGTCAATACCAGTGCCAACATCCCTCCCACCAGCGCTACGGGGAGCGAGAACATTATCGTGAAAGGATGGGCGTACGATTCGAATAGCGATACCATAATCATGTAAACAAAGAGTATCGCCATGGTAAGCGCGATCATCATATCTCTGAACATGTCGGACATGTTCTCGTTGTCCCCTCCGAAAAAGACCTTGATATTGGAAGAAAGGCCGAGCGAACCGATCCCGGTTTTTATGTCGCGTGTCACGTCGCCAAGGCTTCTCGAGCCGGTCAGGTTCCCTAGAATTGCCACGAGCCGCTCCCGGTCCTTCCGATCGATCTCTAAAGGGCCGTTTCCGCCAATGACTTCTGCCACCTGTCTCAGGTACACCTGTCCGCCGCCCCTCGTCATCAAGGTGAGATCGCGGACTTGCGAAGGTTCATTCCTGTCACGTTCGGCCAGCTGCAGCCTAATGTCATAATCGGTGCCATTATCGTTGAACTTCGTCACCACCGCCCCCTGAATCGCGGTCTGAAGTACAACCGCGACGTCGCCAGGTGTCAGGCCGAAAGAGGCGGCCTTCTCTCTATCGACGACAACCTGCAGTTCGGGAAGTGCTGTCTGCCACGTGCTCTTTATGTCTGTCACTCCTTCTGTCCTGGCCATCACGTCACCTATCTTCTGTGATGCCGCGGCGACTTCCGATAAGTTTTCGCCCTGGACCTCGATCTCCAACGGAGAGTAATTTGCCGTCCCCCACATCCCGATAACGCTCGTCCTGGAGACCACACCCGGAAAACTGCCGGCAATCTCTTTTACCCGCGCCATCTCGTCATCGGTCGACATTTTGCGGTCCCTTGGCGGGACGAGCTTTATCTGTATCTGGCCGAGATTCGGTTGAGTGGATTTCTGGAAGGTCTGCTCAGATACGCCGACGGTACTGAAATATCTCTCGATGTCGGGATCCGTCTGCAATCGGCTTTCAACTTGGGCGAGAGTCTGGTAAGTCTTGTCGAGCGGCGTGCCTACCGGCAATTCGATTGTCAGCGCGAACTCCCCCCTGTCAGGCTGTGTCAGGAACTCCGTGCCGATGAGATGCAGCGGGATCGGCAGAAGGCTTATAAGGAGCGCAAGTCCGCTGATCACCAACACTGTCCTCTTCCTGGCCAGCGCCCAGGCCAGGAGATTTCTGTAACCGGAATCAAGTCTTTTCTGCAAGCCCTCGAACCAGTTTATGAATCTGCCGATGGCGCTTTCATTCGTATATTGCTTCAGAGTCGACCATCTTGAGGCGAGCATCGGTGTCAGCGTAAACGAGACGAAAAGCGAAATCATGGTCGATAAGACTATTGTCAGCCCGAATTCCCGAAAGATCTTGCCCACCAGCCCACCGACCATCGCTATCGGAAGAAAGACGACGACATCCACGAGAGTGATTGCGATGGCCGCGAAGCCGATCTCGCTCCGGCCGTTAAGGGCAGCAGTCCTCTTTTCCTCGCCCAATTCCAGATGCCTGTGAATATTTTCGAGAACCACAATCGAATCATCGACAAGTATGCCGATCACCAGCGCCAGCGCCATCATAGAGACAAGATTGATGGTGAAGCCCATCGCGTACATGAATATGAATGTGCTGATCAGCGAGGTTGGAATAGAAAGGAGTACGATGAACGAATCGCGGACGGAATGCAGGAAGAGAAAAAGCGTTATTGCGACCATGAGTATGGCCAGACCCAGGTCACGTCGGACTTCGTTTATTGAATTCCGCGTGAACTGCGTGATGTCCTGAGCGATAGTAAACTTCAGACCGGCTCCCGAGTAATTCTTCTCGAGGCTGCTTAATTCCTTCTGTATTCCGTCACTGGTTTTGACCGAGTTCGCACCGGAGGTCTTCTGAATGATAATTCCGATGGCCGAGACGCCGTCGATGCGGCTGTAGGTTTGTCCCTCAGTCTTGTAAGAATCCACGACCCTGGCCACGTCACCAAGATGGACTACGCCTTGTGGCGTGGATGAAATTACCGTGTTCCGGAGGTGGGCCAAATTCTGGAACTTTCCGGAAAGTCTTACTGTGTACTCCCTGGTCGTCCCGGTCACGGTGCCCGCCGGGAAATCGATATTGTCGCTTGCAAGGGCCCGCGCAACATGCATAAGGGAGATATTATACGACCGCAATTTCGAGTTATTTACCTCCACCTTAATCTCACGCTGCCTGCCGCCGACGAGATCGACGATCGCAACGCCGGGTACTTGTTCCAGAGCGGGCCTGATATTGTCCTTTACGAATTGATAAAGCGCGGTCGGCTCCATCGCACCCTGTGCAGAGATCCTGACAATAGGAAACGAATTCAGGTCCGCCTTCTGGACACGGGGCGCTTCCGCATCTTTTGGCAGCAGCGAGCGAGCCATGTCCACGCTCCGCTGCACGTCGTTGGCTGCCGCATTTACATCCATGCTGAATGTAAACTGCACGACGACGACGGAAACATTCTCCCTTGAATAAGAGCGAATGTTGTCCACACTGTTCAGCGAGCTCAGTGCGTCTTCCAGAGGTTTTGAAACGTCGTTCTCGACTTCTCTTGGTCCGGCCCCGGGATATACGGTGACGACCGAGACGATCGGCCAGTCCATCTTCGGAAGAAGATCCACCCCCATCTGATTGTACGAATATACCCCCAGCACGGCTAGCGCAACGAATATCATCGTTATAAAAGCGGGGCGTTTGATCGCAAGCTGAGTTAAGCGCATGGGGGGATCCTCACTCAGAAGGCTTATATCGGACGAGTGTCCCGTCTTTCAGATTAGGTTGACCAAACGTCACTATCGTGTCACCCTGAGCCAAACCGGAGCTCACGGTGACAAGAGAATCGTTCCTTGCACCGATCGAAACCGTCTTTCTGCTGACCCGTGAGCCTTTTACGACATAAACGTCATGGGTGGAGACTCCCGATTCGAGCAGCGCGGCCGAGGGAATTACCAGCTGGCTGTCACTAACGGATATCGTGATCTCCGCCCGAGCGAACATACCGCTCTTCACCGACCGCGCACGATCGTTGGGAAAATCAATCTCGAGCTGGAACGTTCTCGTCATGGGATCGGCTTTAAGGGCGATACTCCTGACCTTACCCCGGAACACGACGCCGGGGACTGCGTCGACGGTAATTTCTGCGCGGTCGCCATTGCAAACCGAAGAGACATTCTCCTCGGGAACGCCGACTATGAGTTTCATCCGGCTGTCGTCAACGACGGTCGCGACTTTCATACCGGGAGATACCATCTTACCGATATTGATGTACTTCTGCGCGAGCCTTCCGGAGATGGAGCTTCGGAGAATCGTATCGTCAAATTGTTTCTGCGCAAGTTTCTCCGCCGCCTGGGCACCTCTCAGCTGAGCCAGTGCCGCCTTCGCAGCGAGCTCCGCGTTTTCCATCTGACTCTCCGACACCGCTTTCTGCACATAAAGGCTTGCGATACGGGCGAGGTCAGATTGTGCCTTGTCGCTGTTGGCCCGGGCCGCAGCAGTCTGCGCGCGCGACTGTTCAAGCGAAATCTCCTGGAGGTCGTTCTCGACCCGTGCGATGTGACCACCCGCCTTGAGCCAGCTGTCGATATCGGCATCGATGCCGACAATCTTTCCCGACGTCTCCGAAATAATTTCAGCTTCGTGAATACCTTCGAGAGCTCCGGTCACACTAATCTTGTCCGTGATCGCACCGTATCGCACCGTGGTCACGCTGACTGTGACAGGCTTGTCTGTTTCAGCCTTCTTTTCGTACGCAGTCTGCGAATGGATCCTGAGAATTATGATTCCCCCGAGAAATATGACCGTTGCGACGGAGAACGCAACCGCCTTCTTCGCATTCATTTTCGTCTCAATGCCTTTGCTTCCTTGATAGGCCGCCCCGATGCTTTCGGCTCAGTACGAAGTCTTGCGGCCCGTCGTTTGCCCTGCGAGAGAACGGTCAGGAGGTAATCCTGGCATTTCTTGTAGAGAGTATCAAAATCTACCGATCCGATAATCGAGTCGGCGTTCAGGCCATTTACCCTCTTCATGGCAAGGGATCGCTCCTTCAGATTGAGGAGACCGCTCAGCGACACCCAAAAGAGCACGACCGCTTCGTGTGAAGAGATCTCATTACCGAAAGCGCCCTCATCAATCCCCTTTTGTACGTACGTGGCTACATAGCTTAGAACTTTGTCGCTTGCTTCTTCAAGCGCCGAAAAAACTTCGTGTGACACATGTTCCGTTATTGCGGGACTCTCAACAGCTGCAAGCATCCTGAACAGATGCGAATGTCTGCTGCTGAAATCGAAATAAGCCTCGCCAAACCTCCTGAGTGCCGTTTCAGGACCTGCGTCTTCGGGCCTGAATTCCCTGAACGTGTCAAGAAGAAGGATTAGAGCTTTTGTCATCAATGAACAGTACAGGTCTTCCTTGCTCGCAAAATAAAGATAGATTGTCCCTTTGCTGACCTCTGCCTTGTCGGCAATCTCGTCGAGTGTGGCGGCGCGGAGACCCTTATCGAAGAACACGCTTTCGGCGGCTCCGAGTATCGTCTCCCGACGCATGAGCTTCTCACGCTCTTTGCGCTCAGGTATTCCCATTGTTTGCTCCTATGTGAGGCCCTGTGACATACACTGACTGCGGGTCAGTGGCTGAACTTAAGTTAAACGGTTTTATGCGAAGGTGTCAAGTGAGCCATTACCACACGGTCCGGCTGAAGTGGCGAAAACAATTGGATTTACGCGACCCGCATTCTAACTTTTCGATGATTTCTTAAAAAAGGAGCTCAATCATATGCAAAAGCACCTACTGTATGCTTCATTCCTTCTGCTCCTCTCCGCGATAACGTTGTACGGCCAGCAGGCAGCCAACTTCGAGCAGGAATTCCTACGGATTCCGAAAGCCGACAGCTGCAGAAGGAATCTTTTTATCCTAACCCAGCAGCCGCATGTCGCCGGGAGTGCAGACGACAGTGCGCTGGCTGTTTTCGTGAAGAACCGGTTCGACACATACGGGATATCGGCAAAGATCGTCACCTATTATGTTTACCTTCCATATCCCAAGTCCGAGACACTCGAGATGACTGCCCCGGAGAAGTGCAACTTCGACCTCAACGAAGGGGGATGGAGATGGGATAAAGACACCTACAATTCAAACGTCGTCATGCCCTTTAACGCATACTCGCCCAGTGGTGACATATCCGGGCAGATAGTATACGCGAACTACGGGCTGCCCGAGGACTACGAGGTCCTCCACAAGCTCGGCATCGATGTGAAGGGCAAGATAATGCTTGTCAGGTATGGAAGAAGTTTCCGGGGGATAAAAGTGAAAGTCGCAGAAGAGCACGGCGCGGCAGGAGTGATCATCTATTCCGATCCCGCCGATGACGGTTATGACCAGGGTGACATCTACCCTGACGGGCCGATGCGTCCCTGGACTGCGGTCCAGCGCGGCAGTATACAGGACCTCACGATTTATCCGGGAGACCCATTGACTCCGGGATATGCTTCGACAAAAGATGCAAAGCGAATTCCTCTCAGCCAGGTAACAGATCTCCCTCACATCCCCTGTATGCCTGTCTCATACGGCAACGCGGAGAAACTCCTGAGCAACCTTGCCGGGCCCGTCGTGCCTCATGATTGGCAGGGAGGATTGCCGTTCGCATACCACATCGGACCGGGCGGCACGGAAGTTCACATGAAGCTCGACATGGATTACGAAATAAAACCCATCTGGGACGTTATCGGGACAATTCCCGGGAAGAAATATCCTGACGAGAAAGTTATTGTGGGAAATCACCGTGATGCGTGGGTGTACGGCGCGGTCGACCCAAACAGTGGAACGGCATCGCTTCTCGAAACGGCCCGCGGCCTCGGTCAACTCATAAAATCAGGATGGCAGCCCGAGAGAACGATCGTCCTCTGCTCCTGGGACGGTGAGGAATACGGTCTCATCGGATCAACCGAGTGGGGCGAACAGAATACGGAAGATCTTTCAAAAGATGCCGTGGCATACATTAACATCGACGCACCCGTGAGCGGGACAGTTTTCGGCGCGAGCGCGGTTCCGTCGCTCGACAAATTCATCATGAATGTAACAAAGGTAGTAAAGGACCCGAAGACCGGGATGAGCGTTTTCGATGCCTGGTACGCGGACCAAAACAAAAAGACTTTCGAGAAGGACAACGTTGTTCCCGATACGGCTGCGACGAAGCTGGGAAGATTGGGGAGCGGTTCGGACTACACAGTCTTCCTCGATCATATCGGGGTGCCGGCATTCGACTTCGGATTCGGCGGGCCGTATGGAGTTTATCATTCCATGCTCGATGATTTCTACTGGATGGAGCATTGGGGAGACCCGACCTTCGAGTATCACGCAACCGTGGCAAAGGTGCTCGGGATTGCAGCGATGAGACTGGCGGACGATAATATATTGCCATTCAGGTATTCCGATTACTCCAAGCAGATTAGCGAATACATAAAAGAGCGCCAGAAACGTGCGAGTGAGAATCAGCTGTTGAAATCAACGGACTTCTCTCCCGCCATAGAAGCTTGCGCGGAATTTCAGAAGGTCGCTGAGGAAGTGGACGCGAACATCCACAATGCCGGCCCGGCCGAGTATGCGAGAATCAATGCGACCCTCATGGAAGTAGAACGTGCTTTCACACAAGAGACCGGCCTGCCGAAGAGCCCCTGGTTCAAGCACCAGATCTATGCACCCGGCTTCTACACGGGCTACGCGAGCCAGCCGCTGCCCGGAGTTGCAAGGGCAATAGAGGACAATGATCCCACACTTCTGGGAAAGGAGATAGAAATCCTGTCTACGGCGTTGAAGAACGCGGCGCAGAAGGAGGACCGGATACTGGGGATGATTGGTAAATAAAGAGCGGTCATGCTGTCGGTGACACAGAGACACGGTCGGATTCGTAGTAGAGTCGTCTCGTTCTCTGTGTCACCTGATGTCCGGTGCCCGCTTGGGGAATATTAAGTTTCAGACAAAAGGCGTTTGGAGAAAACAATCTGTTGCTTAGTCTCCTCGAACCCAAGACGATGGTAGAAACTGCGCGCTCCTGTTCTGACGACGTTTGTGCGTACCCTTACTGTTTGATGACCGAGGGCAGCGGCCCAATCTTCGGCTTCTTTAACCAGCCTTCCACCAATTCCATTGCCGCGGGCAGTCTCATCGACTACAAGCCCGGTAATCTCGGCTGATTCTCCTGATTCTATCGCGTCTCTGATACTTACCTGGATCCAACCTGCGATGAACGAATCTTGTTCGGCGACGAACGCTGCAGTGTCGGCTTTCTCCAGCGTCTTTTGAAGTCGCCTCTTCATTATTTCAGCCGAGGCGTTGTAGCCGAGTTGAACACACAACTCAGCAATACGATCCGCATCTGAAAGCACGGCAGGGCGGATTGCAATAATTTTGGTCCCCATCGGGGTTCCTCCCGGGAAGTTTGATGAGTTCGCATCGTAATTGGATCAATCGACGAATTGGCCTGTTAAGATAGTTGCCCGTCAGCGAATTTCAAACCGGCGGGATCGGAGCGGGCCGGGAGTGTAAAGTCGTCTGTCTTTTCTTCCGCCGGTTTTATTTATATTTATTGTTTCGAAGAACGACCAGAAGTGCTAAGCGCAAAAAACATAACCATACAATTCGGAGATCGCTATCTTTTCCGCGATGTATCATTCACCATCGGGCCACACGACCGCATCGGCCTTGTCGGTCCGAACGGTGCCGGAAAATCCACCCTTCTTAGAATCGTAGCCGATATCTCTGAACCCGACACCGGAAGCATAAACAAGGCGCACTACGTCACAGTCGGCTACCTTCCCCAGGAGGGAATCACCTCCTCCGGCAGGACACTGTATCAGGAGGCAGAGTCCGCATTTGAAGATGTCATCCAGGTACGTGAAGAAATGGATGAGGCGCATAGACGCCTTGAGGAGCTTGATCCCTCGACTGCGGATTACATGGACGCGCTCGAAGTTTTCGGCGAGCTCCAGCATAAGCTTGAGGACCTCGATGCTTTCCGGATGAAATCCAAGATCGAGCAGGTCCTGATCGGTCTTGGCTTCTCGGAGTATGATTTTGAGAGGCAGACCGACGAGTTCAGCGGCGGATGGCAAATGAGGATAGAGATGGCGAAGCTGCTCCTCAGGGAACCGTCGGTTCTCCTTTTGGATGAGCCGACCAATCATCTGGACATCGAATCACTCCAATGGCTCGAGGGGAAGCTTACAGATTACAACGGAGCGGTTCTTCTTGTATCCCACGATCGTGCCTTCCTCGACAACCTTACGAAAAGGACGTGGGCGTTCAGTCTCGGGAGGCTTGCAGAGTATTCGGGGAACTACTCGTTCTATGAGAAGGAGAAAGCGGTACGGCGCGAACAGCAGGTGAACGCTTATAAAAACCAACAGCAACAGATCAAACAGACCGAGCAGTTCATCGAACGATTCAGATATAAAGCCACCAAGGCGAGACAGGTACAGAGCCGAATAAAGCAGCTTGAAAAGATCGACCATATCGAGATTGAAGATGAGGAAGAGGAAATCCATTTCCACTTTCCGCAGGCGCGGGCAAGCGGCAGCATTGTAACGGAGCTGAAAGGTGTTCACAAAAGTTACGGATCTAAACTCGTATTCGGCGGCCTCGATTATACAATCGAGAGAGGAGATCGTATCGCGGTGGTCGGCGTGAACGGCGCCGGCAAGTCCACATTTGTCAGAATTCTTGCGGGAGCCGAGCCGGTTGACTCCGGGGAGATCAAGACCGGCTATAACGTTACGCCCTCCTATTTTGCGCAACACCAGGCAGAGGAGCTTGACCTATCAAGTGATGTGCTCGGCATTGTTGACAGCGTTGCGACGGGAGAAATCCGTAGTAAGCTCCGGACAATATTAGGTGCATTCCTATTTCGTGGCGATGATGTCTTCAAGAAAGTTTCGGTTCTTTCCGGGGGAGAAAAAAGCAGGCTTGCTCTCGCAAAAATGCTTCTTCAGCCGGCTAACTTTCTGATCATGGATGAGCCCACAAATCACCTGGACATGAGGTCCAAGAGAGTGCTGCAGGATGCGCTGAAGGGGTACGAAGGTACATTTGTGATAGTGTCGCATGATCGGGCGTTCCTGGATCCGTTAGTCAACAAAGTTGCCGAGTTCAGCCATGGGAAAGTCAGGACTTTTCCCGGTAACGTGAGCGATTATCTGTATAGGAAGAGGCAAGAGGCAGAGAAAGAGAGAATCTGGGACAAGGAGAATGGGAGAAACGGGGAAAGAGGGATCGAGAGATCGAACGCAGAGCTGCCCACCAAAGAACGACGGCGAGTCGAAGCGGAGAAAAGGAACGAACTTTCCAAAAAGTTGAGGCCGCTGAAGGAAGAGCTGACGATACTTGAAAAAGAAATCTCATGGATGGAGAGCCGCAGGAAAGAAATCGAACGGGTGATGGCGGATCCGGATTTCTACAAGAACGGTGAGGAGGCGAAAAATGCGACCATCGAGTACAAGAGCCTGGAGGGCAAATTGGAGAACAAGTATTTCAGGTGGGGAGAGTTGACGGAGGAGATTGAAAGGATGAAGACATGAGGCGGTTAGTCAACCGACCGTTGCATTCCAACGATCAAACTCTTTGTTAGTGAGTCTTAGATTTCCCGTTTCTTCGACCGCATAAAATAGTTTTTTCTTTTCAATATCATTCACAAAAGACAACTTCTGTACATCCGAGTTCCAAAGAATCTCTACAGCAAATGAGACTTGCGCAAAGAAAGTGATAATGTATTGGGACTCAGTGAATCTTATCAGGTGCAACGGTAATGCTTTCACGTTTGCGCCTATTTCTTGGAAGAATTCCAATAAGCCTTTTTCACCATTATATCTCGCATATTTTTTAATCTCCGCTATATTTGTAACCTTTGAGCCAATTCCAAAAAGGTTAGAGAACTCCGCACAAGAGTTTGCAATAAATCTGGAGGGCGTTTTTGCATTCATTATGTTATTATGCAACCCTTCCCCTTTTTCGAGACCAATCTTCAGTTCTACCACGTTGTCTTCATATATCGATGGTTCTTTGCGCTTAGCCCATTCCATATAATCAGAAATTGCTCTCCTTGTCTCTGGCAGTGACAGATTTTTATCCTTTGATTTCGAACGAATATATTTTTTTACAAAATCAGAATTGTTCTCATCAACAACAAATTTATCCTGTCCTATTCTATTTACAGGTATCTTGGCATCATCGCTCCTCTTTGGCATCTTTGTCTTATTGCCATTCGGCAAGCTAAGAGACAAATCCATAAATTGGAAACTCAAATCAAAGTCGTTAGGGCCCAGCTGTTTATAGGCATCGTATATGTTGCGATGTTCCGTTAACTCTGCGTCTACTTGACTTCCCAAGACTCTATTGCACCTCCGACAGACATTTCTTGCGATTATCGAGCCACCCAAGCTTTCAGGAATTATATGCTCTTCACTAAAATCTTCCGAAGCGTTACAAAAGATACAGACTATAAGCTTGATCGATTTCTAGAATTTCGACCGGAATAAAATGTTGCCTTCCCCATAAATAAAAGAGGAGCTCAACTGAACGGTATTTATAAATTGCCGGATTATTGCTCACTTAACCTACTTCAGGTTTCTTACAAGCCTATTCAGTCAAAAGTTTTTGAATATTCTTCTGGACTTGCAGCACAACGGCTTTAGGAGATTTCTCAATAAATTTTGTGTTGCTTTGTTTCCAGTCCAGGTTTTTAACATGATCTGACAA
>JAJYJD010000302.1 GCA_021789755.1 Bacteroidota bacterium | reverse complement strand
GCCCTTAGTGAGCGCAATCGCATAGATCCCGGTTGTCTTGTCGAAGAACGGCTCGGGTTGATTCGGTCCCCACGGGCTACTTACCGTTGATTGGAATGTCCGGTCGGACAGAAAATAGAGCCACTTGCCGTCGGGGCTCCAGGCAGCATTATAACTGTTCACGCGCGTGTCCGTCACGGCATAGCTCGAGTCGCTGCTCAGGTTGTATACCATGACCTGCGTGAATGTGTTCGCGGCAGGGCTCGTATAAGCCAGCCACCGGCTGTCCGGCGACCACCTCAGATCGTCATAGCCTCCCCATTCGGATTTCGCGACAACGGTCAGTCTCTTCGTTGCGATATCGAAAATCAGGAGGCGATCGTCGCGGTCCGTGTAAGAAAGATACTTTCCATCAGGAGACGGAATTCCCTCATTGCGGAAACCCTTCCCTTCGTTCGTAAGCTGCTCACCTTTGCCGACCCCGTTCGCCGGGTACTGCCAGAACTCGACTTCCCCGCTTTCGTCGGACTGCAGCTCGAGAGTTTTTCCGTCCGGCATGAAGCGTGCGTTCCGATAGCGGACGCCGCTTTTCCTCGTCACCTCGACGAGCCGTCCTTCGGAAACGGGTGCGACAAATACCTGGCCGCGGGCAGTCAGGACGACGCGCTCGCCGTCCGTCGAAATATGCGCCGCCGTCAGGTATTCCATGGGTTTCTTTACCCATTGAGTTATTTCCTGGTCGAAATCGGAGGAGAGCTGGATCGGGATCAACCGATCTTTCTTCGTGGCGGCGTCATAAAGATAAATGTCCGCCCCTTCATGGTACACAATCTTTCCGTCGGACATAGACGGCGAGCTTACGTCAAAACCCTTCTGAAACGTCTCCTGGCGCACGTCTTTCCCGTTTGTCGTCATGGACCAGATATTCATCGTCCCGTCGCGGTCGCTCGCAAAATAGACTCTTCCGTCCCAGAGCATCGGGTCCTTGCTCGTGCCGGCGTAATCTCCGGTCATCGGGGTTGCTTCCTGCTGGCCGTTGACATACCGCCAAATATTCTGAGCTGTCCCGCCTTTGTACCTCTTCGTATGACTTCCCTGGAACGGTAGGCGAGTAAAGAAGAGGGTATCGCCCGAACTGGTGTAAACACCGGTGCTTGCCTGCTCAAGAGGGATCAAGGTCTTCTCTCCCGTCTTCAAATCTATAGTCGCAAGCTGGCGGTCCGGGAGAGTCGAATAGTAGCTCGTGCTGTAGATGATTCTGCCATCCGGAGTCCACCCGACCACGATCGCAGTTTCTCCTTCGTATGTCCTCCGCACCGGCACTCCGCCGTCGATCGGCATTGTGTAGACTTCTGTCGGGCCCTGGTACTGGGCCGAGAAAGCTATCGTCTTTCCGTCGGGAGAGATCGCGGCGTGCGATTCTGTTCCACGCGCGGACGTCAGACGCGTGGCCGTCCCACCGTCGGTGCCCACTGTCCAGAGATCACCTTCTGCGGTGAAGACTATCCGGTCGCCGTGAATTGCCGGAAACATGTAATATCCTTCCCTCCAGCCCGCTGACGCGGAGAGTGAAAGGAACAATATAGAAAGGGATAACGCGAGTCGTTTCATTCCTGCCTCCTTGGTGCTCGATGTAAACCGTTCGCGGCCCAGCCAGAGCTGTTCCACGTTGTGTAAAAATCTAAACAAGAGGCACGACAGGTGCAAAGCCAATTTTCGTTGCCAGCCCCCGAATAAGTGTCCGGGGGATGCGTCAGGAGTTTGGCATACCCGGACAATTCGCTCGATAGTCTTCCGTAGATTGTTCTTTTCGCAGACGCTTTCAGTTCACTCGCAGATCAATTCACGCCGATGCCGACAGTGCCATACTGCGCGGTTGTGATTCCCTCGACTGCCGGACCCTTGGCTGTTGCAATTGCAACTCTAAGCGAACCGTTCTCTTCGCATTTCCGGAGAGTCACTGAGATTGTTTTCCCCATGATCTCGAATACTTCAGGTGCGACTCCCTCCAAATTATGCGTGACGACTTTGCCATCCGACATCGTCACAGATACAACGCCGCAGAATCTTATTCCGTTACCGCCCGTGACTCGAAGCGTGTAGCTCCTGTTGCTCGTGAGCGAGATGGACGGCAAGTAACTGTACCCGCCGGTCGAGACGAACCCATAAAGAACCGTGACCCCGACCAAGAGGGCCGCTATAACCGTCAGCTTAAGCCAGAGGCTCGCCGGCTTCTTAACTTGTGCTTCCATGATTCGTTCTCCTTTCTCTTATCGATTTCGGCAGACTGCCTGACATCGCTGAGCGGCACGTCTCATGACCTGCCGGAGGCCGTACTGACGGCGCAAAATATTTCTCGATCACTTCAGCCGAAATTGACTCGAACGTCAGGCAGGTTGGCCATAACTCAATCCGCAGATGCGGAGACGATACGGGTGCCATGTGGAAAACCGCCTGCCCCTCTCTATCACACCACGTTGGGTCGGTAGACCGTTGTGCTCTGTAATCCATTTTGCATCTCCGATCTCTCGGAAGGGGCTCAATACCCGTGCCATTATCAGTATTGACGATCAGAGAGGGGATTGGCTGAAAGTCGGTTTATATCACGTTTTGAGGGAATTTCGATGTCATCAAGTGGGACACTTTCCCCCAGCGATTATTAATCTACACGATAATGTGGAGAGTGGGCATAAGTGTCGTTGCGTGTGTCAATATTTCGAGGCACTGCGGCAGGTTGACGATAATCCGGACGTCTGGATTTTCCGGGAGCGCTTTCAAGCCTCCGGTGATGTCCGTAACTTTGTGTAAAAATCAGGAGGTGCCGCTCCAGTCCCGTGAAAGATATTTATTTGTCGGGATCCCGCAAAGCGGTTGATCGGTTAAAACTGTAATTGCGAAAAAACAAGACAACCGACAAAATGAAGGAGACAGCACGTTTGGAAAAGCAGATAGGAGCATCGGAAGAGAAGGATAAATCGTTCGAGGAGGTACTGCGGTGTACGGATCCCGCAGCGTTTTCCGGGGGTTAATCAGTCGAGGGATGGGGAAATTTTTATACAGCTTGTAGTCCTTCGGCGCCCCTACAGACACAGTTATGCTCTTCGTCCACGTCTGGCCCGCTGGAGCGCCGGTACCGGAGGTCTTAGCAGCTGCGCTTCCGGCCAGAAGTGTGCCGAGAATCAATACCGCCCTCATTTTCCCAGGCATTTTTCTTTCACCTACATGTTTTACTTCCCAATTGTCCGCAGCACTGTTTCACCCCTAGCGGGGTTTACGGATTGGATGGGGATTTCTTTTCTACAAATATGTCGCGCCTACGGCGCTTCATGCCGTCCACCCTTTGCCCCTTTAGTCTCGTTCCTTTCTCCTTTCTCCGTGTTCCGCCGTCCGTTCTCCCAGCTTTCCTACCACATACTACCTACTTCTTACTACCTGCTTTCGTCATCTCCGGCAGCCTGTCTATCAGATATTCCGCATTGAACTTCAACGACAGATACCCCTGGCTCGTTATTATCGGCTCCTCCCCGCGCTTCATAAGCTTAGCGCTCAGGTTGTTCAGAAGCTCAACCTCCAGAACGAATATCTCCAGGTTCCTTCGGGCCGTAACGGAGTCCCCGCGGTCAAGCACTCGCTTTGCCATATCCAATCTTCTGTCCAATACTTCCACTATTCCATTGTCCCAGTTGCGGTCAAACTGCCAGTCTTTCCCAACTTCCCAGCTTCTGAACTTCCTAAATTCTCCTTTGTTGTACCACTCGTTCCCTTTCATCATCTCGTCGATGTCGTGGTCGCGGTCTCTATCGTCTCTAAGCCAGCCGTTTGACACTGCCTGATGTTTCAAGGATATGAGTGTGTCAATCAAAGCGTTTGTCGGTGTGACTACCGTATCACTAACTGCTACCGCGTGACTCGTCGAATCGTTGTAGTAATAAAATGCCTGGGGGTAATTGGGAAAGGTCAATATTTTGCCGCCTGGGGGGAGAGTCATTCGTCGGATCAATTCGGCGCTAGTGGTCCTGAAGACATAGACAATGCCGGTATGATACTCGGCGCTCTCACGAGTCGTGTCATAATTAACTTGTTCAATGATGACATATTTACCATCCGGAGAGAGGTATCCTTCCGAGCGCCATGGAAATGCAAATGGAGTATATACGAGCCCTTGATCTACATTGCAGACAACATATTTCTGGTTTTTATATCCTGCTGGTCTTTCATATTCAACCAGATCAAGACCGTTCTTAGCATCACTTATACCTGGCTCAAAAGCA
>JAJYJD010000301.1 GCA_021789755.1 Bacteroidota bacterium | reverse complement strand
GGGGCAACGACAAGTATACGACCTTCCTTATTCTCACTTTGTCCTCCATGTTCATCTTGAGCTTTTGCTGCAGCAAGAAACACTGTTCTCGCTTATCGCTGTTGAATGTTCAGCGGCGCGTTCGATCCAGGATCACACGTTTCATCATTCGGTATTTCCCTCCGAAATGACCGCATTGCTTCCACTTCCGCCAAATGGCGAGCCGGCATTGGTAAAGTCGTTGCCGGTCAGCCTTATCCCCGAATTGTTCAAGCCTTGCACGCTCAGGAACTGGCTGATTTTGGACAGGGACCTGGAATACCGGACCAGCGTATTTCTCACATCCCGGAATTCAAATAATGAGTTTGCCGCTGGATCACACGCAGCAGTTACGTTGGACAAATCGGAATTCTCCACGTCGTCGCACACAATGGCGGGTCGCTTTTCGCTCCCGGTGTAGTGGAGGTATATTCGCATAAGAGAAACCTCACCGGCATGCCTGACGAAGAACCCGTATGCCGGCAGTTTTCCCCACATCGTGCCTTCGGGATAACTGTCAACCAACTCCGGGATTACGTCGTTAGTGTCCTTCAGTGTGCCTGCGCCCGTGGCCAGGATCCGGATGTTCTTTAAAGTTATATCTTTAACGTTGTGCCCGGGAATGCCGGTTATCGAGCAGCCTGTCGAACCGACGTGGGTTGCAGTGACGTTGTCTATGGAAATGCCGCTGATGCTCCCGACCGCGGGAGCGGGAACATCTTGTGCATACTTCCTTCCCCTGTTCCCTAGTCTTATGAAAAGGGGAACTTCAACGCTGTCCATCGTGATGTTCGAGACATTGATTCCTTCCATTCTTCCGCCGTCCACGACTTCGAGTGCAATACCGCATACTCCGTCCGGTTTTCCAAACATCACGGACTTAACGGCGGAGGGCCTGATCACGATACCGGAGATTGTTACGTTCCTGAAGCCGCCAGTCGATTCAGTTCCCAGCTTTACCGCGTTGTTGTGACTGCTGACGATGCAATTTGAAACTTTAATATTGCTGTCGATCAGGGGAGAGGTGCTCTTCAGCGTGATACCGTCGTCATCGGTATCGCCGTAACATTCGAGTATCTGCACATTGGAACAGCCGTCGATATCAATCATATCGTTATTCTGGTTCGCGTGGTTGAAAACCTTTATCCCTTTTATTGTCACATCCTGACATCCAAAATAATGCTGCATCCACATCGCGGAGTTGCGAAGGGTGATTCCTTCGACCCTGACATTCCTGCTTTCGACAAACCTCAGAACGAACGGACGGTTCATGTAACGCTCGGGCTTCTTTTTTGTAGTGACCTTGAAGGCACTTCCCTGCCCGTCGATTGTGCCGTTTCCTTCGAAAGAAACGTTGCTGACTCCCTCCGCGTAGAACAGACTGTATTTAAGGAATGAATCGTTAAAGGATTTCGTGCGCGGAGAATGGGGCTGATAGTCCGAGAGTCGAGTGCTTCCCAGGATTACCGTGCCGCGCGACAAATATATTTCGACGTTGCTCCTGAGCACCACCGAGCCGGTCAGATATTTTCCGTCGGGAAAAAGGACTTTTCCGCCGTTAAGCGAGCACCTGTCTATCGCTTCTTGTATCGCTTTAGTGTCAAGCGCAACTCCGTCCCCCTTCGCCCCAAAGTCAATCACGTTGAAGACACTCCTCGATTGGTGGCCGGGTCGGGTCAGGGGTAACTCATGCACCTCCGTGATCGAGCCATCGAAAAGAAATTGCGCGACGACCGCCAGAATCACTATTGGTTTCGGAATGGTTCTCCCCCTTTTCAGTGAGATCGGTAAATGAAGCATCACGGTTTCCGGATTTTAGAGGCCGAATCACGATCGAGAAATAGAATTGCGTCCGGATGAGTCCGGAGTATTGTCGCAGGACAGCTCTCGTCTATTTTTTCGGATAATGATCTCCTGACGGCTTCAGCCTTTCTAATCCCGGGAACCGCTATCGCCAGATGTCCGGCAGCCATCAGGGTCGGAACCGTCAGTGTAATTGCCCTGACAGGAACATCCTCGATTGAGGCAAAGCATCCGTCATTGACCTGCTGCATGCGGCATAATTTGTCGAGCTCGACAACCTTCACCACCTTGCCGTCTCTGAAGTCTGCGACGGGCGGATCATTGAAGGCAATATGGCCGTTTTCTCCTATTCCCATGCACACAATGTCGATCGGCTTCTCGGTTAAGAGCCGCGAATATCTCTCGCACTCCGCCTCGATATCTTCAGTCTGAGAGTTTATTTCTTGAACCGACTTGAAACTCACTTTTGAAAAGATATGGTCTTCAAGGTATTTACCGAAAAGCTGGGGCGAACCCTCGCTCAATCCGATGTACTCGTCCATGTGAAAGGCCGATATTCTGTTCCAGCCAATCGTACCATCGGCGCACAGTGCGGATAGAAACTCGTCCTGCGACGGAGCCGCTGCAAATATCATCCTGACGTTCGGCTGAACCTCAAGTGTTTCCCTGATTCTTCTGCTCACATTTTCTGCGGCAAGCTTCCCCAGATGATTCCTGTCAGGTGCAACGACGACTCTAAGTTGTTCCACCGAGAATCCGTAAACCATACCGTTCCTCTCCATACATCCCATCTTTCGATTTATCATTCAAGATCTTCAAAGAATTCCCAGGTCATTGAGTGTCTGGACCTCAACCGCTGCAGTGATCACCGCACCCAAACCTCGCGGATCGTTCTCATAGGTCTTTCTAGTCTTATAAAACTCGGTTGTCCGACCGATACCGGTCCCTTCGCAAATTCCCTTGACGATTCCTTCTGTGCCGATTTCTTTCTCCAAAGCCGTCCACGCCCTCTTCACATTCGCGGCATATCTCCTGTCAAGCCAGCCGCAGCGTATAGCCCTCGAGATTGCCAGGATAAACATTGCGCTGCACGAAGTCTCCTCATACGAAGTGGGATCGTTCAACACCTGGTGCCACATACCATCCCTGCCCTGAACCCTGATGAGACCCAGGAGATGATCCGTAAAGAGTTTCTTTATCTTTGGGTAGCCGCTGACATCTTTCGGCACATAAAGGAGCGCTTCCGATACCGCCCACGCCACCCAGCCGTTCGCTCTTCCCCAATACGCCGCGGATCTTTTTGCGCTCCTGCTGAACCAGGCGTGTTTGTACAAGCCTGTCCTGGGGACAAATAAATACTTGTTGAAGTTCAAGATCTGCTTAATTGCCTCCTCGTAATACCCATTCTTTGCAGTCAACTTCCCCATCCTTACCAGGAGAGGCACCGACATGAAAAGATCATCCGCCCAGACCGTCCACTCTTCCGGCTCAGGCCTGCAAAAGGTTCCGTCGGCAAGCCCCGACTGGTCGCTGACCACGTAATCAGTCATCAAATAAATCAACGAGTCATACGGACCGGCAGCCGCAGGACGTTTCGACTGATCCATCAATGCCAATTGAAGGTACGGGAGCACGGGGGCGCCGGCGTCGTCCAACATACTTCTTCTAAAAACTCTGTAGGCGGGTCCCCGGAGATCATGCGCGGCATAGTATTGCCTTTCGAATTCAGGAAGGTTATCGAAAACGAAGTCGCAGCATTTCCTGACGAACTCGGGATATTTCTGCAGGCCGGACTTTTCCCCAAGAGTCAACAAAGACATCTGGGTCAGACCGTTGGCGTAATTCCAGTCGAGATATGAATCTTTTCGAAACACCGAACCGGAACAAACCGGTAGCACACTGACTGTGTCGGGGACGGGCCAGACAAGATTCACATCCATGGCCTCTCTGCCCGAGAAAATGTCGTTCAAGGCGCCGGCCGGCAAATGCCCTGCATTTGCATAGCACCAGGGCCATGTAAAATTCCCGCAGCGCCCGTCAACCGGTAAGAAGAGTGCCTGTCCCGGGCTGTCGGCAGGAGTGATTTCTCTTACATAGATGAATGAAGCAATCGGAGAACTGGTCTTCAGATACACAGTGTTCAAACCTTTCCTGAGATCGAATGAAACCGTGTCGTTGAAGCTGAAGAGGGAGTACGCTTCCTCTCTGAAATGAAACCTGATTGTGCTTTTGTTATCGTATACTCGTTTGTTGTTTATGTATAGCGAAAAAGGCCGGGAAAAACTCATGCCAAATTTCAGCTTCCCCTCCTTCTTGCTGTCGAGAAGTGCAAAGGCATACGCTTCTCCCCCTTGATAGTCGGGTAATGCTTTCTTGAAATCAACGACCTGGACGTTGACGGCCATTCTCTGCTGCACTTGTTGCAGTTCGAAAGATGTGTCCCGGATAATCCGGTCTGCAACTCTTTCAGCGATTCCG
>JAJYJD010000300.1 GCA_021789755.1 Bacteroidota bacterium | reverse complement strand
CGATGGGTGACAAAACTGAGGCGAGGAAGATAGTCGGCGGTTTCGGAGTCCCTGTTGTCCCCGGAGCGCGTGACCCGGTAAGCGGCGTGGAGGAGGCGGCGGCGATCGCAGCTGAAATCGGTTACCCGATTCTGGTAAAAGCCGCTGCGGGTGGCGGCGGAAAAGGAATGAGGCTCGTCAAGGGAGAGAGCGAACTCGAATCGAGCCTTAGCGGCGCACAGTCAGAAGCGAAGTCCGCATTCGGCGACGGCAGAATTTTCATCGAAAAGTACGTGTCGGGTCCGCGACATATAGAGTTCCAAATTCTCGGTGATCATCACGGGAATGTCGTCCATCTTTTTGAACGGGAGTGCTCGATACAGCGGCGCCACCAGAAGGTAGTGGAGGAAACTCCCTCTGCTGCGCTCACACCCGCGCTTCGGGAGGAGATGGGTAAGGCTGCCGTCAATGCGGCAAAGGCGTGCGGCTACACCAACGCCGGCACCGTCGAATTCATACTCGGGGGTGACGGCAAATACTACTTCCTGGAGATGAACACGAGGCTGCAAGTTGAACATCCGATCACCGAGATGACAACTGGAATCGATATCGTACGCGAGCAAATCAGAATTTCGGAAGGCGAAACACTGCGATTCACGCAAGACCAGATAACGAGAAGAGGTCACTCAATCGAATGCCGGATCTACGCCGAGGACGTTTTTAATAATTTCCTGCCCGATACGGGTATCTTGAAAATGGTCCGCGAGCCAGCAGGGAACGGAGTGCGCGTCGATTCGGGTGTCGAGACTGGAAGTGAAATCTCCGTTTATTACGATCCGATGATTGCGAAATTGAGCGTGTGGGACGTGACTCGAGAGCATACCATCTCAAAAATGATACGTGCCCTGGGAGATTACCTGGTCGTGGGGGTAAAAACGACTATTCCTTTTTGCAAGTACGTACTGGCGAGCGAACCGTTCCGCGCAGGGAATTATTCCACCCATTTTGTCGATGAGTACTGGAATTCTGACGGTATCGATTCCGAAGGGATCGAAATTGCTGATTTGGATCGTGCGCTCATAGTAGCTTCGGCACGGCTCAATGCCAAATCGAATAATTCCGGGAAGTCCGATGCCGCCGGTTCAAAAAAATCCGCGTGGCTTGACGGGAGGTTTGAGGACTAGTGCCCGCAATCTCATTCGACGGAAAGACAGTGGTCTTTAAGATCTACGGCAGTAAGATCGTCGTGGAGGGAAGGACAATTGAATTTGAATTGTTGCGGGAGGAGGAGGGAAGATTGCTGGTGAAGGTCGGGGATGCGGTAACGGAGATAGTCTACTTTGAAAGCGGGCAGGGGGTGCAGATACTTTCGGGAGACGTGACCAGGAAATTTGAAGTTCTCAGCGACCGCGACATTCTTCTCAGGAGCCTGGCAACTGAAAGCTCTTTGCACCATGTTCATTCAGAAATCAGGGCTCCGATGCCTGGGCTTGTGGTGAAGACACTGGTTAACCGCGGGGATAGTGTAAAAAGGGGTGCGAAGTTGCTCATACTCGAAGCCATGAAGATGGAAAACGAGATCAGAACGCCGGTCGATGCCGAAGTCCAGGACGTGCATGTCAGAGCCGGTGATGTAGTCGAAAAAGATCAGGTAATCGTCACCCTCCGCTAAAAGTTTTTCCGATAAAACGCGGAATCGGGGAACTTTTTATCCAATTAGGTATTGAGTAGGACGTATGGAAATTATATATTTCCCCCGGTTCTTAGAGAGGACAACAGTTGAGCGGCACCAAATTATCAAATCAATCTTCAATGGCATAAACTATATTTTTTTATCCGAAAAGCGCTGATAGCCGGGCGGGGCGACAGGTCCGCCCGGGGCCAAGGCGCGTTCGGGTATACAAATCTTTCAATATTGTGGAGCAATTTTGGCGGTTCTGTACCAGCATGTGAATCCGTATATACAAAGTCTGCCGGGCGAATTCCTTTCCCCCCTCGCACATTCAAACACACTTTTGGTGAGTGAACCTCAATGAACAGAACCCTTCTGGAATATACGCTGAGGGTTCGCGTTCCCGTACTGGTCTTTGTCGCGCTGGCGTCGTTGACCGTGACCTATTTCGTGTCGCGGCCTGCCCGCGAAGGTATAGGTTACGCGCCGACTCAGCCGATCCCGTTTTCTCACAAACTTCACGCCGGGTTGATGAAAATTGACTGCGCGTACTGTCACATCGGAGTGTATCGTTCCCGTTACGCCGCGATCCCCGCCGCAAGCACCTGCATGAATTGTCATACGATAGCAAAGAAGACCTCGCCTTACATCATAAAACTCACGAAGTATTACGACCAGGACAAGCCGATCCCGTGGAAACGGGTTCACAGGCTCCCTGACTACGTCTATTTCAGCCACAGTTTTCATGTCAATGCCGGGATCAAGTGTGAGAGCTGCCACGGAGATGTGCAGGACATGGACGTCGTGAAGCAGGTATCGTCGTTTACGATGTCAGCCTGCCTCGACTGTCATAAAAACGCTCCGACCCGCCTATCGTACATTCCCAATATCAAGCCGGGACCGACGTACTGCGTCGCCTGCCACAGGTAATCTGTGACAGAAAATTGGAATGGTGGAATAATGGAAAAAGAAGAAGCAAGAAGTCAGAAGCAGGATGCAAGAAGGGAAGATGGTCGGGAATCTTCATCGGTTCCCGGTCTCCAGAGAAGGAAGATGCTTGGCTGGATGGGGGTTGGCATCATCGGAGCATTCGCTCTGAACGTGTTGCCGTTCAAAATCTTTCCGAAGCGAATATTTCGGCGGAACAAAGTGAAATCGCCCGGGACTATTGTGGCTATTAATGATCTGGCGGTCAAACGGAGCAGGAAGGCAAGCAGAAATGGCTGATTCTACCAAAGAAGATCTTCTTAAAGAGTTGCCGGTCCTACCAAGCGGTGAGACTGAAGGCCAGCATTACTGGAAAAGCCTGAAACAATTTTATAACGATCCGTCGGCAATCGAGGCGAAGGCTCACGAGTTTATGGAAGGTGTGGTCGGCGACTTCAAGCTTTCCAGCCTGAGCGATATGTCGCGAAGGAAATTCCTTGCCCTTCTCACAGCCTCCGCATCGTTCGCCGCTGCAGGATGCTCTACGTATGAGAGCAAAGGGGAAGTAATCCCGTATAACAAGGAACCTGTCGGCGTTATCCCCGGAGTCCCGAACTATTATGCGTCGACATGCACGGGATGTAAGAGCGCGTGCGGAATTCTCGTCAAGACAAGGGAAGGGAGACCGATAAAGATCAACGGGAACGACGAGCATCCCGTCAACAGAGGCAAAGTTTGCGCAAAAGGCCAGGGCTCCATCCTCAATCTTTACGATCCCGAAAGGTTCAGGGAGCCGATGAAGAGGGACGGCCGTGGGTTCACGAAAGCAAGCTGGCAGGAAGCCGATAATGCCGTCATCGGCGAGCTCACTTCCGCCGCGTCGGCAGGGAGAGAAATTGCCGTCGTGATGAAGACGCTGAATTCTCCTACGGCCGCGAGAGTCTTCGAGGCCCTCGCCGCTAAGTATAAAACTGTGAAGCTTTATTCGTACGAGCTTTTCTCGGATGCAATCAGGCAATCGGTTTGGAAGAAATCGTATGGAAGCGGGAGCTTCCCGCTTATAAGCTGGGACAAGGCGAAACTGATTCTCGCGCTTGAATCTGATTTCCTCGGTAACGAGGGAAATTCGATAGAGCAGACCAGGCTGTACGTTTCGACTCGCAACAACGCGGATCTGAAGAACTTCAGCAGGCTTGTGGTATTCGAATCCGGCATGACGCTTACCGGCATGAACGCCGACCTGAGACTGAGATTAAGTCCGCAGCTGCAGTATGACCTTGTCATGTCACTCCTGAACGAATTCGTGGTGAAGAGACAAACCTCCAGATTTGCGCTGGACAAGGACGTAACCGGGGCGTTGCAAACGTACTCCGTCGAGAAGTTCGCAGCGGAAAGCGGAATTGACCCGAAGTCGATGGAAAGCATCGTCTCGTATATGGCGAAATACAAAAGCGCATCGATAGTGTACGCCGGAGACAGACTTCCTGAATCCGTCCACATCGCGGTGAATTTGTTGAACGAAGTCCTCGGAAGCGTTCAGCTATACAGGAAAGATCAGTCGAAAGTCGAGATGTTGCCTTATTCGACCGAAGAGGATTGGGAAGCTCTCGTTAGCGGAATGAATGCCGGACGAGTCGGAGCGGTAATTCATTTTGACTCCAATCCTGTATATCATCTTCCTCCGATGTATGGATACGAAAAGGCGCTGGAGAAAGTGCCGACGGTCGTCACCCTCACTCAATCTGATAGCGAAACTTCAG
>JAJYJD010000299.1 GCA_021789755.1 Bacteroidota bacterium | reverse complement strand
GAGGAAGTTGAGCTCGACGCCTGGCAGAATCTGATAAGGGTGCTGACGCATGAAATTGCTAATTCCATTGCCCCTATTGCTTCTTTGGCTTCAACCGCAAATAAATTGCTGTCCGACACCGGGTTGCAATGCAACGAGAACGGACAGCTGGTCCCGCCTGTGCTTAATGACGTTCAAACTGCGGTCCGGACAATCGAGAGCACGAGCGAAGGCCTGCTTCGTTTTGTAAACTCTTACAGGACCCTCACGCACATCCCGAGCCCGAAGTTGCTGGTTTTCCCCATCGCGATGTTGTTTTCCCGCGTCGAACAGCTGGTCAAATCGGCTGTTAACGAAAGCGGCATAAAACTCACGACGTCGGTTGATCCGGAATCCCTCGAGTTGACGGCAGACCCGGGCTTATTGGAGCAAGTGCTTCTGAATCTCCTGATGAACTCCATCCAGGCGCTCGAGCTCAGGCCGGGCGGGGAGATAAAATTGTCCGCCCGACTTGAAGAGAAGGGCAGAATAACAATCCGCGTGGAGGATAACGGCCCGGGCATTCCAAAAGAAATACAGGAGAAAATATTCATACCGTTCTTCACCACGAGGGAAACCGGCTCCGGAATCGGGTTGAGCCTTTCACGCCAGATACTGCATCTGCATCATGCGATGATCAGTGTTTATTCGCAGCCAGATGAACAGACCGTGTTCACGATACTATTCTGAGCATCGTCAAACCCGAATAGCACCGGGCAACCAGGGAAAGACTCTTGCTTACCCAATACACGAAAAAGAAGACGGATTTTCTCCGGCAAAAGTAATCAGCGGATTTGTGAACGGCGCCAATCCTTTCCACACCTGATCCGTCACCGGGCTGTATTCCTGACAGCCCAAAGCCATCGGACACCGGCGATTGGGAATGTCCGACCCTGCACTTAAATTGGACTTCACGCTGTAAACCAATGACGGCTGAACTCTCGCACGAAGCCTGGTTGTAATTGATTCAAGAATGGAAATAATGGACCGCTGGACCAAAGCTCAGGAATACGAACAAAGCTGGTGGGACAAACGGAGGGACCTGATTGATCTGGAATTCTACAGGACTCACGCCGGCGTGTTATTGGACGAGATCGATGGGATTTCCACAATCGAGAAAAATACGAGAATACTCGAAGTAGGAAGCGGGGCTGCCGGGACGCTTACATTTTTAAAGAGTGAAACCCGAGTTGCAGTCGATCCGCTGGAACATTTTTATTCGACCGTCCCACGTTTTGTCGAATTCAGGGATCCGGCGGTACGGTATCTCGACTGTAAAGGTGAAGAGCTCCCCTTCGACGACAAGTCCTTCGATTTTATAATAATGAACAACGTGCTGGACCATTGTGAATTGCCCGAGAAGGTTCTGGCGGAAGCATCAAGGGTTCTGGCTATGGGTGGACATATCTATTTCAGGCAGAATATTTACAGCAGATGGGGTCTTCTCGTACGGAAGTCCGCGGAGTATTTCGAAATAGACCGGGGCCACCCGCACACGTTTACGAAGAGCCGCCTTGATCGCTGCTTCGATTCGAATTTCCTGACGACATTGAAAGTGAAACGCAGCGGGTATTTCAACTCGTGGCGGCGCGAACTCACTTCCGGAAAACTGAAGGAACTTTCAAAAGCATTGACATTCGCCCCTCAGGACACGGTATTGTACATTTTGAGAAACAGATGATAAGTTTCCCCCGAATCCACTTTGATCTTCCGGCCCGCCGGTAGTACCCATTTGAACCCGGAAAACAGGAAATTCCCGGAAGTGGCATGACCGTTTCGCCCTCACTCGTCACGTGCCCTACGATTCATCCGGCTTCAAACCAAAAATTGCGGGGGTCGGCGTCATTCAGTCTTGTATTTATAGTAGTCGACCAAAAACCTCAGGCTGAATATCGCTCCCAGATCCCTCTGTGTTATTAGCAGCCTCCCGTTCTTCTTTTTCATCACAAGGTCTATGACGGCTCCTCTCAGATTCCTGTCGGGATTATCATAAGAAAAGTGGTTCTTTGAAATCCATTTATACGATTTCTCGATATTGTCCCTGAATTCCTCGCCGGCATCGTATTTCACCATCCTGATCCAGAGCAATCCGGCAAACGCAACCGAGGAACCAGCGATGGAATTGTTGTCGAACTTGCCGTTAAGGTAGTTCTTGTAGTAAATCGTTCCGTCCTTTTGCTGCGCCCTTTGATACATCAAGAGTGTCTTCTTTGCGGCCTCGAGATACTTCCGGTCATGCGTCAGTTCATAACCGTTCAGCAGGGCTTCCGCGTACCAGAGATTGAACCGGGGATGATATGAACTATCTGCCGAATTATTCGGTGAGAACTGCATCCACAGGCCCTGCGGACCCTGCTTCCCGACGAGGCTGTTACAGATATCGAGAAAAACCTTTCTGTACTTATCGTCTTTGGTATACCGGTACATATCAAGAAAAAGGGAGCCTTCGTTATTCGGTCTTGCGACATCGTTGAGCGTTTGGTTCTCTTTGCCGGGCCAGAATGGGCTGTGCCTTTTCATGACTTCGCCGGTTTTTGCATTAACAGCATCATAAAACATTCCCTGATCCGGGATATACGTGTTCTTAAGAAGCCATTCCCCCGCCCGCGTGGGTACCTCCGCGTATTTCTTTTCGTGCGTCACATCGCTCAACCTGAATAACCCCGGCGTGCCGTCAGAGATGGTCGAGAAGATTATATAATCGCCCACATAATCGCCGTGGACAGCCATGACTAATCCATTAAGCTTAGGGTTGTTGTGGATTTGCAGACCGCACCACCAATCTGCAGCTTTCGTGGCATATGCCAGATACTTTCGATTCCCGGTAAGTCGGTAAGTCTTCACCAAAGCGTTGATGATTTGCCCGGTGTGCCATGCCGACTCATAAGGAAACCATTTCCCCAAAGTAATGTTGTAATCGCATCTTGACTCGCCTTTCTCATCGAGTAAGGTGGTACAGGAATAGTCTGCCAGCCTTTTGATCTGTTGCAGTACCCGGCCCTTCAGACTGTCGCCCTGGGCCATACCGATCCGGACGAAGAAAACCGTCAGAAGGGGCAACGACAAGTATACGACCTTCCTTATTCTCACTTTGTCCTCCATGTTCATCTTGAGCTATTGCTGCGGCAAGAAACGCTGTTCTCCACCTATCGCATTTGAATGTTCATCAGCGCGTTCGATCCGGGATGACACGTTTCATCATTTGGTATTTCCCTCCGAAACGACCGCATTGCTTCCACTTCCGCCGAATGGCGTGCCGACGTTGGTAAAGTCGTTGCCGGTAAGTCTTATCACGGCATTGTTCGAGCCTTCTATGCTCAAGAACCGACTGATATTCGACAATGACCTGGAATTCCGGACCAGCATGTTTCTCACATCCCGGAATTCAAATAACGAGTTTGCCGCTGGATCACACGCGGCAGTTACGTCGGACAAATCGGAATTCTCCACGTCGTCGCACACAATGGCGGGTCGCTTTTCACTCCCGGTGCAGTGGAGGGAAATATGGAGCAGAGAGACCGCATCCGCATGCCTTATGAAGAATCCGTATGCCGGAAGCTTTCCCCACATCGTGCTTTCGGGATAATTGTCAACCAACTCCGGGATTACGTTGTTACTGTCCTTCAGTGTCCCTGCGCCCGTGGCCAGGATCCGGATGTTCTTTAAAGTTATATCTTTAACGTTGTGCCCGGGAATGCCGGTTATCGAGCAGCCTGTCGAACCGACGTGGGTTGCAGTGACGTTGTCGATGGAAATTCCGCTAATGCTCCCGACATCGGGAGCTGGAACATTCTGTGCGTACTTCCTTCCCCTGTTCCCCAGCCTTATGAACAGCGGGACCTCGACGCTGTCCATCGTGATGTTCGAGATTTTGATCCCTTCCATTATTCCGCCGTCCACGACTTCGAGCGCAACACCGCATATTCCGTCCGATTTTCCGAAGATTACGGACTTGACGGCGGAGGGCCTGATCGCAATACCGGAGATCGTTACGTCCTTGAAGCCGCCCGTCGATTCCGTTCCCAGCTTGACGGCATTGTTGTGACTGCTGACGATACAGTCTGAAACACTAATATTGCTGTCCATCAGGGGAGAGGTACTCTTCAGCGTAATACCGTCGTCATCGGTATCGCCGTAACATCGGAGTATCTGCACATTGGAACAGCCGTCGATATCAATCATATCGTTATTCTGGTTCGCGTGGTTGAAAACCTTTATTCCCATTATTGTCACTTGCCGACAACCAAAATAATGCTGCATCCACATCGCGGAGTTGCGAAGGGTGATTCCTTCGACCCTGACATTCCTGCTTTCGACAAACCTCAGAACGAAT
>JAJYJD010000298.1 GCA_021789755.1 Bacteroidota bacterium | reverse complement strand
AACCCGGTAGGGCTGAAGCACATCATCGACATCATCAACTTCAAGATGAACCGTCTCGGCCGCTCGTTCGAAGAAATCGAGAGGGCACCGCTGGAAGAGAAGCTGCACCTGGCAGATTCCTTCTTCGGGGGGAGTCATGAGATAATAATAGCGCACAGGCATTTCAAACCGGATGCGAAGTACGATAATGAACTTATGTCGTCCGGAGACCTCACCCCGGAGGAGCACTACCAGTACATGCGCTTCACGATCGACTCAATGGTCGATGTCTTCCAGACGAACAGGTATGCACGGTACATAAGCATATTCCAGAACTGGCTGAGCCCCGCCGGCGCCTCCGTCGACCATCTGCATAAGCAGCTTGTCGCCCTGGACGAGTGGGGCGCATCGATCACGGACCAGACGAGGATGGTGAGGGAGGATCCGAACTTCTTCAACGAGTACGGTCCGAATTTCGCCGGTCATCACAACCTGGTCTTTGCCGAGAACGAGTATGCGATAGCTTTTGCCGGGATCGGGCATCGCTTCCCGACGATCGAAGTCTTTTCGAAGTCGCAGGCTTCCCGGCCGCAGGAACATTCTGAGGACGAGATGCGCGGGATGAGCAGCCTTCTTCATGCGGTACATTCAGCCACAGGTCCGCTGATTTCATGCAATGAAGAATGGTACTACACACCTATAGACTCGGTGTACAAGATGCCGTGGCGTATTCTGATCAAATGGCGAATCAATGTGCCGGCAGGATTTGAGGGCGGTACCAGCATATACATAAACCCGATGACGCCGGTCGAATTGCGGGACAGGCTCGTCCCGATCCTCTATAAGTTGAGGGACGAGAAGAAAATAGAATATTTGAGGGTTGCGGAGGAATGCAAGCTGCAGCCGAATCCACTGAAGTATTATTTAAAATAACAAAAAGGAAAATCGATGGCACAACATAAGTCTGCCGAAAAAAGAGCCCGCCAGAGCACTGCGATCAGGGCGGTCAATAAGGAACTGAAGTCGCAAATGAAGACTGTCCTGAAGAAGGCGCGCACCGAGCAGGACAAGGAAAAAGCCGCGGTTGCTCTGAAGGAAGCGGTGTCCACGCTCGATAAGCTCGCTTCGAAGGGCATCATCCACAAGAACAAGGCAGCGAACCAAAAGTCGAAACTGACGAAGCACGTTAACAAACTGAGCAATCCTCCGGCTCAGGCGGCGTAATTTTGCGCGAGAGGTAATCGGGGGTATCCGCCGCCCCCGCTTGTCGCGCCGCGGATAGCCGCGGGGCTGAAATTCCTCAAGGGGGCTGCAACTTATCACCTTCCGGGGTTGTTCGGATTAGGAAATTCATTGATCAAATAACGGGAGGTGCTCTATGACGAAGACCGACATAGTCGACCTGTTCGAGTACAACCAGTGGGCAAAGACAAGGCTCATGACTTCGCTCCAGGCGATGAAGCATGAAGACATTGGCAAGGACCTCCACTCAAGCCACGGCGGGATTCTCGGCACGCTTCTCCATATGGTGAACGCCGAGAGCATCTGGATAAGCAGACTCCGGGGGGAAGAGTTGAGAACGATCAACAGCGAGGTAGTAAAAAGTCTCGGAGATCTGAAAGCAGAATGGGACGAGCTCGACAAAAAACTCTCGATGCTGATCTCGGATTACTCGGACCGCGATCTTCTATCCGAATTTGAGTACCGGGATTTAAAAGGGAACAAGTATCATCAGCCGAGAATATGGGCCTTCAGCCAGCTGTTCAATCATTTCACGTATCATCGCGGACAAATTGTAGCTATGCAACGTCAGCTTGAATATAAGCCAGTCAATACGGATTTAATCGGGTTCTACAGAGAGAAGAGGGTTTAAATGGACTTCGTGGATTGTGGCATCCGCGAATGTTGACGCTTGCCACCGTGGGACATTCTGTCATCCCGTTCCATGTGAATTTGCTCACACAGGCGGGGTCCAATCGGGGCGGGGAGAAAAACGCGGATTTTTCGCCGAGCCTCCATCTTATACATTCTGCTCTCAATGAGTCCGGTCCCGAATTTTGATCGGGATTAATCCTGCAATTTCATGATTGGCAGTCAGGGCTTGACTCTCACAACGCGCCGTGTTAAAATCTGCCAATCAAGCTTTGCGGAGGTAATCGTGAAGGCTATTTTGGGTACTATTTGGGTAGTCCTTTCATTGTCTGCCATTTCATGTGACAAAGCCAACGTCGTCGCCCCTATTCAAACGAACGGCCCGGCCAGCGTAAAGATAGGGCTTTCCATGAAAAACGCTCCGTCGAACGTGGCATCTGTTGTAGGAATTCTTTCGAGGCAAGGCTACGACACTCTCACAAGTGTATTTGAGATCTCGAATGATTCTGCCCGGTGTGAATTTGACAACATCGCCGCGGGCACATGGAATCTTGTTGTCAACGCATATGATGCTTCCCAGAAGTTGCAGTACACCGGTAGCACAAGCGTGTTGGTTGTCGGTGGCGAGATATCGGCAGTGAATCTCGTCTTGAACGCAGCCACCGGAACCATTTCCGTAACGGTAACCTGGGGAGTAGCCCAGGCGGGAAACGCGCTGAGCCTCGACGGCATGACCGGATTTCTAGAGGTGCCTAACTCAGCGTCATTATCCTCTCCGGATAGTGCGATTACTCTTGAAGCATGGGTAGACCCGGTGGACCAGTACTACAATACGGTAATAGCAAAAGGGAGTTGGAATTATCTGCTTGAATTTGCCGGGGGACTCTACCCGGGAGTGATCTTGTATGGAACGACTCTCGACGCTTCTGCTCCGAATTACTGGGGTCGATTGATGGTAAACGACACTGTTCCGGCCAATCAATGGACCCATATTGCAGTGACTTATTCCCAATCAACCGGGATCAGAGTTTATTACGGAGATCAACTAGTCTATCAGGGTACAGGTACCGGGCAGATTTCGGCGGGTTCATTGCCGCTAAGGATCGGTGCCAGGGTGGACTCCGTGTACACGGAATATTTCAAGGGAGAGATCGACGATGTCCGGATTTGGGATGTCGTTCGCTCCCAATCAGATATCATACAGAACATGAACAAAGAGCTGACCGGTTTGGAAAAAGGTCTGGTTGCCTATTATAAGTTCGATGAATCTCCCGGTTCCATCTCGATACATGATTCAAGTCCGTATCACAATGACGGGCGACTTCACGGAAACGCTCAGATAGTCCCGTCTACCGCTTTTTGAATCCTGCACTTCTTGATTTGAGTCTGTTGTTTGAGCAACTTGGTGAAGCATCTCACCAGGTTGCTTGATTACACTAAGTTAAAGGAGCGTGAATGACCAACTGCCCGCTGTGCGGGAAAGGAGACTCCAGATCTTTCCCAATTTATTACATGCTGAAGGACAGGCGTTTTAGCGCTAGAAAGTGCAATAATTGCAGATTCATTTTCATAGATCCGAGGCCCACGGACGCCGACCTGGGATTAATGTACAGCGACGAGTATTTCCTGTTTGACGGTGCGGATTTTGGTGCCCACTCCTCCACTGATTACGAGACTGCCGCGATTCGCGGCTCCGTGAAATTCCCGATAATTTTGGGAGCGATCAAGAGAATTAAACCTGCGGGCAAATTCTTTGAGGTCGGTTGTGGTATGGGCTATTTCTTGAATTATGCTAAGAATAATGGATACGATGTCAGCGGCATTGAATACGCGGCCCTGGGGGCTGAAGCATGCAGATCGAAATTCGGCCTCGATGTCCAACAAAGTTCCTTCGAGGCATGGAAAGTCGTTCCGGAAGCTTATGATGTTATTTTCCTCGGGGACGTGCTTGAGCACCTGGTAGATCCGCTGAGCATGCTCAAGAAGGCTCATGAAATGCTAAAGCCTGGCGGGGTAGTCGCGGCTGAAGTCCCGTCAACTTTCAACTCGATTGTCGGACGACTGGCTGTAACCGGGATGGATCTGCTGGGAAAAGAGAGAAAGATGTCGATGCCTCCCTATCACGTGAACGAATTCACTCCCGGAACGCTTCGCAAGGCGCTCAAGGGTTCGGGCTACTCTCAGATAAGAATAATTCAAAGAGTGAAGGCTCCCTCCACGATAACCCTCCGCGGCAGCAAATTTGACCGGGCAGTGAAAAAATCTCTGCAGTATCCAAATTACTTTGTCACGAAGAGCATGGGAGTTCTGGGCGATCGGCTGTTGGGCCTCGGGATCAAGTAGACAGGGCTTTTTTTTAACTTTGGAGCGATCCCTTGGAGATGCGAGAGTAGAGGGAACGAGCGATGCACGATTTGTGGAGCTGAAGGGGATCGAACCCTCGACCTCGTGAATGCCATTCACGCGCTCTCCCAGCTGAGCTACAGCCCCATATTTGGGAATAACTAACCAGAACTAACAAAGAACATTGACCGG
>JAJYJD010000026.1 GCA_021789755.1 Bacteroidota bacterium | reverse complement strand
AGGGAAAGCGGAAGAATTTTTACCAAGCCAAGCCGGTTCATAGAGGTTGTCCAGGCCGAGTTCTATGAGAAGTGGAATCTGGATTTCGAGTAGGACCGGTCCCAACGGATCAGCAAGGCCGGCTTATAGCGAACGGTATTCTCCGGAATATGACGCGGACCACGGCCCACGTCGGCGGATATGCGCGTCCATTACCGATCAAGGAGCTCGGATGCAAGAAGTCCCGCGATTATGAAAGCTCCGCCGATTGCACCCACCCACCCGACGAACTCACCGAACGCAAAAAAGGCAATGACATTTGCCAGAACGGGTTCCATCGAAAATATTATGGCTGCCCTCACCGGGGTCGTGTCCCGCTGATACTTAGTCTGTAGATAAGTCGCAAACACTGTCGCGAGTATCGATGTGTACAGGAGCGCCCATACGAACCCGGTCGTGAAGTGGACATGCATCGTCTCCACGAACGGGGCCACCGTAAGCGAAAGCAGACTTGTTACGCCGAGCTGCAGGAGTGTCAAATTGGAAGCATCGTGCTTCTTCGAGAATATATCGAGGTAGACAATATAGATCGCATACGAAATCGCGCAGAAGAGAGTGAGGACGTCGCCGATATTCAACCGCTGTCCGCCTGGAGAGGTCAAAAGGAAAAGTCCGATGGCCACAAGGACGACGCCTATCAAGTTCCCTTTGCCCGGCATGCGCTTCTCGATGACAGCCTGCGCGATCGGGGTGAAAGCAACCAGCAGGCCTGTTATGAACGCCGACTTTGATGCGGTCGTGTATTTGAGTCCGATAGTCTGAAAAGCGAAACCGATCATGAGAAGGAGACCGAGAAGCAGTCCTCCCAACAAAGTCTCCCTGTCCATGGTGAAATAATTCCTGCGATAAATAAGGGGGAATATGACAGCCGCTGCGCCGAATCTCAATGCGAGGAACGTGAGAGGTGAGGCATCCGACAAAGCGAACTTGACCACCGCGAACGTGCCGCCCCAGATGAGTGTGATGGAAAGGAGAACCAGCTCGGCTCTACGGGAGCGGGACATGCCTGGATAAGATTTGATTCAATTCCTGTTTGTAGATTATCGCGATAACAGATGCAAGGTACAGGAGGGTGTTGATTACCGTCGGCTTGTCGGTCAACAAAGCCTTTGTCGGATTTTCACCGAGTCCCATTTTATGGACGAGGTAAAGATATCTGAAGATCCCGTACGTTACGAAAACGGTCGTGAAGATCAGAGCTTCCGTATGGAAAGCGCGCACCGTTCTTTCCGATACCGTATACAGGGCGTACGCGATTATTACGCTCGCGGCCGATACCGAAAGTATCTGGTCGATCAGGCCGAGATCGTAATCGGCAAGAACCTCCCTTGTGAAGTCCTCGCCGCTCCCGCTGACCAGCACGAACTCGCTTCTCCTTTTTGCTACGCCCAGGAAAATCGATATGAACAACGTGGTCATCACGAGCCAACTCGATACCTTTACGTCGATCGCATAGCCCCCGGCGAGTATCCTGAGTATGAAACCGACAGCTATCACGAAAAGGTCTATCAGCACCACCCTCTTGAGCCTGAAGGAATAGAAGAGGTTGATGAAGATGTATCCGGCAATCATCAGGCCGACCATAAGTCGGGTACCCTCGAAGAAGAGGAACGCAACCGAAGCCGCAAGCAGCACCAACGACAACACCCAGCCTTCTCTCGTACCGACTCTGCCAGCAGCTATCGGACGTTCGCGCTTCAGCGGGTGCATCCGGTCGGAATCCCTGTCTGCGATGTCGTTCACGACGTAGACTGCGGAGGCGGCAAGACAAAACGAAATAAATGTCAGCACCACCTCGGAGAACAATGTCAGGTCGAAAAGGTTTTTCGAGAAAATCAACGGGACGAATACGAAGCCGTTCTTGACCCATTGATGAGGCCTCATCAATTTCAGGTAATTTGAAAGCCGGTTCATTCAGTCGACACTATTCATCGTGTAGGGTTAATTTAGTCAAAGCCCTCTCTGTTAAACAAATGGAATCTTCCTTACGCCGGGAGAGCAGGCCATATTGTTAATTCGGTCAGGGGCGAATATATTATGCCATGCTTTTGCAATTCTTTCTGTTGTTCCTGATAGCTATCTTCGCCGGTTTCTTCGGTGCGCTTGTCGGAATAGGTGGGGGGATAATTATAGTGCCGGCTCTTTCGCTGCTGTTCCATCTGCCGATTCACATGGCCATCGCGGCGAGCATAGTCTCGGTAATCGCGACATCGATCGCTGGCGCGTTGTCATATGTCGACCAGCAAATCACCAATGTCCGCCTCGGGATGTTCCTCGAAGTCTCGACGACGTTCGGCGCGCTCATCGGCGCGTTGGTCGGCGTTTTGCTCCATGGTTACGTCCTGAGTCTCATTTTCGGCGGATTGATCTTTTACATGGCGATCGTGTCTTACAGAACCCGGAATGTCGAGGAACGAATGATAGAATCGGGCGGTTACGAGAGCGGGAAAGCCGGCAGGATAACTCGTGCGCTGATGCTCGAGGGGTCGTACCATGACGAGGCTTTAAAGAGAGATGTAAGTTACCGTGCGACCAAACCGATCGAGGGAAGCCTGGTCGCATCTCTTGCCGGTGTCGGTTCGGGTTTGCTCGGGATCGGCGGTGGTGTGATTAAGGTCGCGGCAATGAACTCGATGATGAGTATTCCAATGAAAGCATCGGTAGCCACAAGCAAGTTCATGATCGGGGTCACCGCCGCGACGAGCGCGGTCGTGTATTTCATCGCCGGTGGAATAAACGTGTACGTCGTCGCACCTGTGGCGATCGGGACCATGCTGGGTGCCACCGCCGGAAGCGCAGTTATGAACAAGCTTCACAGCAAGGTGATCAAGACCATATTTTTTGTGCTGATGATCTACCTTGGGTATCAGATGATTGCGAAGGGCCTGCTCATGGGCTTCGACGTCAAATTGCCGGGACTTGTGTGACTGCCATGAATGAAAACCAACTGAAAGTCGAAACGAAATTCATAAATCGGGTCGTGGCCATAATACTGGCTACGGGAATGTACGCGACCATCGGCCTGTACCTGGTCGGATTGGTTTTGTTGTTTACGAAGGGAGGGGATATCCCGAGTTTGTCGGGTCAGTATTTCCATTCCTTCAGTGACTTCTTCTCCGCCTTGTTTTCATTGCATCCGCGTGCGTTCCTGTACCTGGGAACCGTAACGCTCATCCTGACACCGGTCAGCCGCGTGTTTATTTCGATAATCGCCTTCTGGAAGGAAAAAGATTTCAAATATGTCGGCGTGACCGCTATCGTGTTTTTTATAATCATGATCAGCGTGGTCGCGGGTAGTGTTTTCAAGCTGAACGTAGGCTAATAACAGCTGTTATTTTCGGGGGCAGGGTCCCGCTAAGCCGCCCGCAGGCGAGACACCTAAATTGATTTTGACCTGCTGAAGTTGTAAATTGTTGAGTAACTAAGACTTACAAAGATGAAGCAATCTACTAAGGTTTTCCTTTGGGTCATCGGCATCATCCTCGGCGCAAGCATCGTACTGGGCCTGCTGATCTATGGCATCGGCCCCGAATCCGGGGAAAGTGAGTATGACCTGTCGGGGTCAGGGGCAAAAGTTGCCGTCGTGAATCTGACGGGAACAATAATTTCGTCGAGGGAAATAGTCTCAACTCTCCGGACACTCGCCGACAACAGCAGCGTCAAAGCTTTAGTCCTGAGAGTCGATTCTCCGGGCGGAGGTGTGGCCGCAAGCCAGGAGATCTTTGAGGAAGTCGAGTCCATCAGGGATTCGATCAAGCCGATAGTTGTGTCGATGGGCTCAATCGCTGCCAGCGGTGGATACTACGTCAGTTGCGGGGCAACCAGGATCGTCGCGAATCCGGGAACTATTACCGGAAGCATCGGAGTCATCGCAATGTTTCCGAACTATTCGAAGTTGATGGACAAGCTGGGTCTTGAAATGGATGTCATAAAGAGCGGAAAGTATAAAGACTCGGGCTCACCGTTCAGAAAGATGACTGAGACCGATAAGAAATATTTCCAGGGCGTCGTCGACGACAGTTACGATCAGTTTCTTGACGTCGTTGCCAGGGAGCGGAAGCTGTCGGTCGGAAATTTGAAAAAGTTTGCGGATGGCCGGGTGTTCACAGGAGCTCAAGCATTAAAACTTGGGTTGATAGATACGCTTGGTTCGTTCGAGGACGCCATATCGATCGCTGCGAAACTGGGCGGCATCAAGGGAGAACCTAAAGTCATAGAGGCTAGAAGGCCACGGACTCTTGTTGACCTCCTCCTCGGTGATTTTCTTTCAAGATTCCATATCTTCGAAAAGGACTTTATCGAGCAACCGATATTACAATACAGATTCGCGCAATAGAAAGGGGAGATGATGAGCGTTACCAAAGCAGATATTGTGGAGGAAATTGCCCTGCAGACCGGCCTGACGAAGATTGAAACTCAGGCGGTCGTCGAAGGGTTTCTTGCCTCGGTACGAAATGCCCTCGCGGAAGGAAAGGCGATCGAGATAAGAGGATTTGGGAGTTTCAAGATCCGGAAAAGAAAGGGACGCATGGCTCGCAATCCGAAAACGGGTCAGGCTTACCCTGTTAAGGAACAGTATGTTCCCTACTTCAAGGTATCCAAGGAGTTCAAGGCATTTGTTGACGAACATCTGGGCAAGAGTGAAGCCGGCGAGGGGGGCCATGTTGAGGAGGCAGCCCAGGGATGACGGTTAAGTCTTGTCCACATTGTGGTGCTGAGCTCTCGGCTGAATTCAGGTTTTGCCCGAGCTGTGGAAAGCAACTCCCCGATGAGCTCTCCGGGGCGGGAAGAGTCGAACCAGGTGACTCGCACAATCGCAGTGAGGTACTTGTATGCCCGACCTGCGGTTTCATAAATCATTCCGGGGCGCGAGCGTGTGAATCGTGCGGGACCTTCCTGGGCGGCGCACGAAAGGAGCCGGTCGAAGAGCAATCTGCTCCTCAGACGACTCGAAGAGAGGAAGAAAAAACTCACCCCGAGAATCGGCCCCATCCGGGAAAAGAGAAAAAGAAGGAGAGAAGCCAGGTCTCCCAGCAAAAATCTCCCGCTCGCAAGCGGTTTCATCTGGAGACTTCTCAGACCGCTGCCATTGCTGCGGCATTGCTTCTTGGAGGTATATTCGTTTACGGTCTGCTGACTAGCAGATCGACTCAGACCGGGACAGGCGGCGGCAGCATGCCTTCACAGCAAACAGCCACCGCAGGCCAGCCGAGTGCGGATATTCTCCATGAAATCGACCGGCTGAGAGAAGTTGTAAACAAAAATCCCGAAGATATCGGATCGGTCCTCAGGCTTTCAAACATGCTTCAGGATAACGGGTTCTATGACCAGGCCGCCATATACTATAAGCGGTATCTGGACAAAGTCCCGAAGAATGTGGATGCACGTGTGGATTATGGGGTTACCCTTTTTGAGGGTGGACACACACAGGAGGCGATTGCCCAGCTGAAGGATGCTCTCAAGATAGACCCCAAACATCAGATCGGACTTTACAATCTTGGGATAGTCTTCCTGAACGCCGGGGAATTCGAGAAGGCGAACGCTGCTTTCAAGGAATGTGTCAAGGTAGATCCCAACAGCGACATCGGGAAGAAAGCACAACAAACACTGGAACAACACGCTAACATTACATCTCAGGAGGTGAATTAGGATGCCGAGTGGTAAAAAGAGAAAACGCCACAAAATGGCTACTCACAAGAGGAAGAAGCGGCTTCGCAAGATGAGGCATAAGAAGAAGATTCGTTAGTCTCTTTTAAATTTGTCCCGCTCCATCTGCGAGAGCGGATGGGGCGGGACTATTTTGCCCAACAGTCAAGGAAAATTTCCGGATGAAAACGCTGAAGCGAGTTTCGTTATATGTTTTTTCCACAATTGCTCTGACGCTGGTCACCCAGGCGGCATTCGGCTGGGGCTTCTGGGCTCACAAGACGATTAACAAGGAAGCCGTAACTCTTCTTCCTGAGCCGCTGAAAAGTTTCTACGAGGAACACGCAGATTTTGTGATCGCGCATTCCGTCGACCCCGATATGCGAAGGGGCGAGTGGAAAAACGAAGGCAACTACCATTACATGGATATGGATGATTACGGTACCTATCCGAACTTCAAAGTTCCCCACACATACGAAGAAGCGGTGAAAAAATACGGCGAGGAAGCCGTCATAAAAGATGGGATGGTCCCGTGGCGGGTCGGACTGGATGTAGACAGCCTCAGTGCCGCCATGAAGGCGCACGATATCCCGCTTGTGCTCCACCTGTCGGCGGATCTCGGTCATTACGTCGCCGACATGCACGTGCCGCTGCACGCCACCAAGAATTACGATGGTCAGTTCACCGGCAACATCGGCGTTCATTTCCGGTGGGAGACAGGCATACCCGCACACTTTGGAATGGACTACACGTTCGGAGGATTGGACAGCGCGCATTATATCAAGGATCCCGTCGGACATGCGCTCGGAATCCTGACGCATAGTTATTCACTTCTCGACAGGGTGTTCCGGGCCGACAGCCTTGCAAAGGTCGGTATCCCGAAAGACGATCTCTACAAAATCGAGACGAAAGATGGCCGCAAGGAATACATTTATTCCGGTGAATATTATCGGAAATTCAACAAAGAACTCGACGGCATGGTTGAGAGTCAGATACGCGCCGCCACCACGGCAGTTGCCTCATACTGGTACACGGCATGGGTGAATGCCGGGAAACCCAAATTCTGGTAAGAAGGGTGATATGAAATCGAAACAGTTGCCGAACAGGATTTTGCTGAGCGAGAGGGAGATACCGAAGAAGTGGTACAACATAGCGGCGGACCTCGAAGAGAAGCCCCGGCCTCCGCTCGACGCGGAGACGCGCCAGCCGATTTCTCCGGATAAGCTGAGCGCAATATTCCCGCAGCGCCTTATCGAGCAGGAAGTCTCTTCAAAAAAGTTCATAAAGATTCCCGAAGAGCTTTTGAAGGCGTACGCCAAGTGGCGTCCGACTCCGCTTGTGCGGGCCCGCGGGCTGGAGGAGCTTCTCGAGACACCGGCTCACATCTATTTCAAGAACGAGAGTGTCAGTCCGGCCGGCAGCCACAAGCTGAACACCGCCCTGGCGCAGGCCTATTACAACAAGCTGGAGGGCGTGAAACGCCTAGTTACCGAGACAGGTGCCGGTCAATGGGGAAGCGCGCTCGCGATGGCCTGCAATCATTTTGAGCTCGGGTGCAAGGTATATATGGTCAGGTCCTCGTACGACCAGAAGCCCTACCGGCGCACCATGATGCGAATGTGGGGCGCCGAAGTGTCCGCCAGCCCGAGCGAGGAGACGCGAGCCGGCCGGGAAATACTGAACCAGCACCCCGATTCCTCCGGCAGCCTTGGAATAGCGATTAGCGAGGCAGTCGAAGTTGCAGCCAGCGACGCCGAGACAAAGTATTCCCTCGGCAGCGTCCTGAACCATGTCCTTCTTCACCAAACTATCATCGGTGAAGAGGCCCTGAAGCAGATGGACAAAGTGGAGGAATATCCGGACACAATTATCGGCTGCGTCGGAGGCGGCTCGAACTTCAGCGGTTTCGCGTTCCCGTTCATACGCGAGAAGCTTGAAGACAAGACGCGCGCAAAAAAGTTGCGCGTCATCGCCGTCGAGCCTTCCGCCTGTCCCACGCTGACACGCGGTGTATTTGCATACGACTACGGCGACACCGCCGGTCTGACTCCGCTTCTCCCGATGTACTCCCTCGGCCATGATTATATACCGCCGGCAATTCACGCCGGAGGGCTGAGATATCACGGCATGGCGCCGCTGGTATCGTTGCTCGTGAGCGCCGGGATTATTCAGCCCGTGGCCTACACGCAGAACGAGGTATTCGATGCGGCGCTCAAGTTCGCCAGGAGTGAAGGGATAATTCCTGCTCCCGAATCCTCGCACGCAATTCGCGCGACGATCGACGAGGCTCTTAGAGCCAAGTCAGAAGGTAAGAAAGAAGTGATCGTGTTCAATTTGTCCGGTCACGGCCATTTCGACATGAGTGCATACGACGACTACCTGCAAGGCCGCCTCGCCGATAGCACGATAGATGAAGAAGATCTCCAGAAATACCTGAATCAGCTGCGGCACCAGTCTTTCCCTGTGTAAATTACGGATCGCCGCTCTCTGTCGGATTTGTTACCGGACAATATGACGTCTCGGCGCGGTTATTTCTCGTTTTCTTGATTTTTACCGAGGTCGTTGATAACTTGAAAATGAGCTAAAAACAACAGGAGGTGTATCATGGCACACGATGACAATGGGTTGACTAAGGGATTGTTTCTTGGATTCATGGCCGGAAGCGTCATCGGCGCAGTGACCGCGTTGCTTCTCGCTCCTAAGTCAGGGAAAGAGCTGCGAAAGGATATCAAGGAGAAATCCGACGAGTTTAAAGATGCTGCACAGACTCAGCTTCAGAATGCGCGCGTGAAAGCTGAAGAACTGGTGAAAGAGGGTAGGAAACGGTCAGAGGATCTGATTAGCCAGGCGAAGCAGAAAGCCGATACGATATTGTCGGATGCTGAAAAGGCGATCGGTCAGGCAAAGGGCGAGGGCAACAAATTACGAACCGCAGTCAAAGCCGGAACTGATGCGTTCAAAGAAGAGCGAAGCAAAAACAGCTAGAGGGGAATAAGTCGTGGCAACAATCTTTCTGATAGTAGCTTCGGTTGCCCTCTTGGCAATCGCCGCCGCAAGCATTTACTCGATAATCCTGATGAAAGACGCCAAGAGCGTACTGAACCAGATGGAAAGCTCCGTTAAGCAAATCTCGGAGAATTCCCGTCCGCTGCTGGAAAACTCCGGCGTCATCACCGGCAAGATAAGGACGATCGCCGAAAGCGTCGACGGGGAGGTGGCCAGTGTCAAGACGGCGGTAGACTCGCTGGTGGGTGCCGTCGAAGAGCTTGTCGATTTTGAAAAAAAAGTAAAATCCAGAATTGAAGATCCAATTATGGACACCGCGGGTTATCTTGCTGCCATCACGAAAGGAATCAGGGCGTTCCTGCGTGTCTTGAGAAGCTGATTTTAGCCGGACGAGAAAACACTCTCTCTATAGTTCGGTCTTCCCAAATTCCTGATCGGAAGAAGGAGATGATATGAAGGAATATCTTCCATCCAGCCTGAGGAACGTAACTCTGATTGGCCACGGCGGGTGCGGCAAAACCACCTTTGCAGAAGCCGCACTCTTCGCAGCGGGAGTAACGAGCCGGATGGGCACCGTCGCCGAAGGAAACACCGTTTCAGATTATAACCACGACGAGATCGAGAGAAAGTTCTCGGTGAGCACTTCATTGATGCATGCCGAATGGCGGGATCTGAAGTTCAACATACTCGATCCTCCCGGTTACCCGGATTTCCTCGGCGAGGTGAAGGCGGCACTGCGCGTCTCCGACCTTGCGGTTGTTCTCGTGAAGTCCGTCGAAGGTCTCGAAGTGGGAACGGAACTCGACTGGGGGTTCTCAAGGGAATATAAAACGCCGGCAATCATCGTAATCAACAAAGCTGACTCGGAAAACTCGGCTTTTGAGAAAACGCTTCAACAAGTCAGGGACAAGCTTACACACGACGTCGCAGTTATCCAGTTCCCGGCAAACGAAGGCACCGGTTTCGACGCTGTCGTTGACGTCCTCAAGATGAAACTCCTGAAGTTCAGCGCGGACTCGAAGGGGAAGTACTCGGAAGAAGAGATACCGTCCTCGTTGAAAGGTGCAGCCGACAAATATCACGAGCAGTTGATGGAGCAGCTGTCCGAAACCGATGAGGCTTTGCTCAACTCTTTCCTGGAGAGCGGAAAGCTGACCGACGAGCAGGTCGTCGCGGGATTGCGTAAGGCAATCGCCGATAGAAAGATATTCCCGGTTTTCCCGGCTGCTGGACAACGGCTGACGGGTGTGGCTGCAATTCTTGATTTCATTTCGGTCTACGCACCTTCACCGGACTTGATGCAGCCCGCCGTCGGGTACAAGGCAGGTGGCTCAAACGAGGAAGTAAAAATCCCCTGCGATCCCGGCGCTGACACGGCTCTCTTTATTTTCAAGACGATTTCCGAGAGGAATATCGGCGAGCTCTCCCTTTTCAGGGTTTACTCCGGCGTCGTCATGCCAGGGATGGATCTGGTGAACCAGGTCAACGGGAAATCCGAGCGTCTGGGTACGTTGTATGTTCTGAACGGCAAAGATAGAAAAGAAGCGCCCAAGCTTTTAGCCGGCGACATTGGCGCGGTAGTGAAGCTGAAGGATACTCACACCAACAACACGCTGAGCGGCAAAAGCAACGCCGTCGCGTTGAAGAAAATAGACTTTCCGCCTCCCATAATGAGAGTAGCGATAGTCTCGAAAAATCGCCACGACGAGGAGAAGGTAGCTTCCGGACTGCACGCTCTGCACGAGGAAGACCCGACATTCCTCGTTGAGGTCGATTCAGAGCTGAAGCAGACGGTGCTGAGCGGCCAGGGAGAAATGCACCTGCAAGTCGTCGTTAAGCGGCTTAAGGAACGTTACGGTGTAGAGGTAGATATGGTCGAGCCGGATGTCCCGTATCGGGAGACTATAAGGGGAGTCGTTGCAGATTCGGAATACAAACACAAGAAACAATCGGGAGGGCGCGGTCAGTACGGACACGTACATCTGAAGCTTGAGCCGCTGCCGCGGGGCAAGGGCTTCGAATTCGTCGATGCCGTCGTGGGGGGAGTTGTCCCCGGTCGCTTCATTCCGGCAGTCGAAAAAGGAGTCGTCGAGGCGATGGAACGGGGCGTCATCTCAGGACACAAAGTAGTTGACGTCAAAGTAACGCTTCATGACGGCTCATCCCATCCCGTCGATTCGGACGAAATATCGTTCAAGATCGCAGGCTCGATGTCCTTCAGGAAAGGGTTCAAAGAAGCGAAGCCGATTCTCCTTGAGCCTATCTACGAACTGGAAGTAACAGTTCCGGATGAACACATGGGTGACATAATGGGCGACATTTCCGGCCGCCGCGGGAAGATACTCGGCATGGATGCGGAAGGAGCAAACGAGAAGATCAAGGCCCAGGTGCCGCTGAAAGAGCTCTACAAATACGCCAACGTGTTGAGAAGCATGACCCAGGGACGCGGCCTGTTCATACAGAAATTCTCGCACTATGAGGAGGTTCCCAAAGAAGTGGCGGACAAGATTATCTCAGAGGCTCAGAAAGAAAAAATCGAGCAGGAATAGCAGCACTTCAATGACAGTGAAGATGGGACCGACGATTTAACTGTATGGAAAGATTGTGGTCGCCGTGGAGGTCAAAGTACATTGAGTCCTTTTCTGAAAAGAAAAATTCCAAAGAAGACGTGTGCGTTTTCTGTGAAAAGCTTGCCGGGAAGGACGATGAAAAGAACCTGATAGTTTACCGGAGCAGGCTCAGCGCGATAGTGATGAACATTTATCCGTACAATAGCGGCCACCTCCTGATCGTCCCCTTCGCCCACAAGAGCACCTTCGAGGAGCTCACGGATGTAGAGAATTCGGATGTGATGAGTCTGTCACGGCTCGCGATAAAACTTCTTCGGCAGACTTCGCGCCCGGACGGCTTCAACTTCGGAGCCAATCTCGGGAGGACAAGCGGGGCAGGAATCGCCGAGCATGTCCACTTTCATGTGGTTCCCAGGTGGAGCGGAGATGTCAATTTTATGCCTGTCCTTGCCGACGCAAAGGTGATTTCAGAGGGGCTGGAACAAACATACAGGAAACTAGTCGACGCACTGAATTTGATGAAGCTGTAGCCCATCTCCGCCTCTTGCACACGACAGTGCCGTGGAGGCTAAATCACACCGTCTGAATGAAAATTAGCGCAGGCACGACGGAACTCTCCGCCGAAACGGCTAAATTATAGTATCAAATGAAATTTGTTTGGAGATCCAGTGGCGTTTAAAGTCCTGTTTATTTTTGGCACCAGGCCCGAAGCGATAAAGATGGCTCCTCTTATTAAAGAGGTGCAGAAGTCTCACAACCTGAAGGCGAAGATCTGTGTGACGGCGCAGCATCGCCAGATGCTCGACCAGGTCCTCCGTATCTTTCAGATCGTTCCCGACCACGACTTGAACATCATGACGAGCAATCAAAGCCTGTTCGATATAACGGCGAGGGTCATCTCGCAGTTGCAGGCTATTCTCACCGAAGAGAAGCCGGATGTCGTGGTGGTTCAGGGAGACACGACGACTACATTTGCCGGAGCACTTGCTGCCTATTATACGCAGACGAAGGTCGCTCACATCGAGGCCGGGCTCCGGACGCAAAATAAATTTGCCCCGTTTCCCGAAGAAATTAACAGGAGAATCACAAGCGTCATCGCGGATGTCCATCTTGCCCCCACCGAATGGGCACGTCAAAATCTACTCAGAGAGAACATCGACCCGGCAACCGTTTTTGTCACGGGCAACACGGTGATCGATGCCCTCTTACATGTCGTCGGGCTGATTCGCAAGTCTAAACCCGATTTCGGAAAGCTATTCGACGGGATAGATTTGACGAAACGCGTCGTGCTGATAACCGGCCATAGACGCGAGAATTTCGGTGAAGGATTCAAGAATATATGTGAATCGATCAGTGAATCGGCCGAGAAGTTTTCGGATGTGGAATTCGTTTATCCGGTCCATTTCAACCCGAACGTGCGGGAGCCGGTTAACAGAATACTCCGTGGGATCGCAAACGTTCATCTCATTGAGCCGCTCGACTATGAGCCGTTCGTGTATGCAATGGACAGGGCGTACCTGATCCTGACCGATTCAGGAGGTGTACAGGAAGAGGCTCCTTCGCTCGGAAAACCCGTCCTGGTTATGCGCGATACGACCGAACGTCCGGAAGCCGTCGAGGCCGGCACGGTCAAACTTGTCGGCACTGACAAAAGGAAGATTGTTGAAAGCGTGAGCAGGCTGCTGACCGACGAACGGGAATACGCCGTAATGAGCAAAGCGCATAATCCCTACGGCGACGGAAAGGCCTCAGGCAGGATCGTGAAAATAATCGAAGATTACCTCGGGCAGAATTCCTCAGCAGGGATCATCGACTGATTTGTCTCGTATGGACAATTATTCGCTTGTGCTTTTCGATCTCGACGGTACACTGACCGATTCCCACAAACTGATCTTCGACAGTTTCAACCATGTGCTGCGAAAGTACCGGTCAATAGAAATGACCCCGGAACAAATACTCTCGTACTTTGGCCCTACAGAAGAAGTGTGCATCAAAAAAATGTTCGGCGAAGAGGACTTCGACGCTGTCTGGGACGACTTCCTCGACTACTACCGCATCCACCTGGATGAGTGTACCGTCTTTGCCGGGTTGAAAGAACTCCTTGCCGAACTGAAGTCTTCCGGCAGACTCATCGGAGTGTTCACCGCCAAGGGGACAAGTACAACCGACCTTACCCTGGAATATCACGGGCTGAAGAACTTGTTCGACATCGTGGTGACCGGCTCCCTCGTGAAGAACCACAAACCGGATCCGGAAGGTGTCGAGCTCGCACTCAGCCGGCTGAACGTCCTGCCCGAAAACGCGGTAGTCGTCGGAGATTCGCCGTCAGACTACAAGGCTGCTGCTTCGGCGGGAACGGATTTCATCGCCGTACTCTACGGGCATTCCTCAACGGCTCGGTTCGAGGACGTAAAGTGTAAAAAGGCTGCATCGGTCTCGGAGTTATCGGCATTTTTGTTAAGCGAGGGAAACGGGTCGTGGAAGAGATGAAGTTTTCCCAATTCGACAAATACTCACGCTATCTCAAAGGCGCGGCCCTTTTGATCGCGTTGCTGACTTACTGGAGGTTTCGCGATCTCGAACTTCCGGCTGTCTACTCCTACGTGGCGCAAGGCGACGTGGTCCGTTCCGCCCTCTTCAAGAGCGTTTTTCTGACACACTCGATCGTCTGGGATTTCTTCGGGCTGATCGACAGGTTTGTGACGCCGCATTCGGCAGACCTGTTGCGCGCTTCCGGTCTGATCTTAGTGATATTGAGTCTCTACCTTCTCTCCAAACTCGAGGATTATATACTGGGCCAGAAATTCTGGGGCTTCCTGACAATTTTCCTGGCGGCCCTGTCTCCGTTCGGGGTTGTGTCGGCGGTTTCCGGAGGGCCCGCTGCGGTATCCGTAGCTCTCACGCTTCTATTTCTGATGGCTCTCTACAGGAACCAGTACATCTATGCCGGGATACTCGCCGCGGTTTGCTCCGGCGCAAATTTGCCGGGACTTATAATGTTCCTGATCGCTATCCTGGACCTCCTGCAGAATTTCCATGAGAAGAACAAAATGTTATCGAGGCTTCTCGCGACGACGACGGGTTTCATAGCTGTCCTTGCTCTTCTCTATGTTTACTCATCCTACGCGGGCAACGCGAGGCTGTTTTCGATTCCGGTTGGCGAGCAGGATATGAGCTGGAGCGTGGTGGGAACCCTGCCTCTCTTTATCGTCAATTCATTGAATATCGTTGGGATAGGCTATCTTCTCGCGAAGCGGCGCTATGACGTTTACAGAACGCACTTTCACACGCTGATGTTGTGGATAACTTCCTGTGCCATGTGTATTGCCCAACCTACAACACTCAACCTGTTCGTGGCCTTTGTGGTCTCCACTGTCATCGCGGCCTTCTTCCTTCAGGGCTTCAACTCCCTCTGGAAATTCAGACTGGCTTCCGCAGAAACATTCGTCTTCCTTTTCGTAGTAGTGTCGCTTTTCGGCGATTTGTACGCTAATAACAGGTTTCTTAGCAACAAGGTGCTCCAGGATATTTATCAGGAGGACGAAGCGGTTGCCGATGTCATCAGGTCGGTCGCCGGCTCGGACGGGACGGCGCTACTTATGAGCAATTTTGTACCTGCCGAATTATCGGTGAAACTCGGCAGACAGGTATTTGCTGTCGACAATGAATTGCTTGCCGCAGGGGATCTCGAAAGCACGGCTCCGTCGACAATCTACGTCGCCAAGAGGAGGTCAAAGCAGGAGAGTCCCATAGCCGGGTGTAAGTCGCTTCTCAGCACTGCATATTCCGAGAGTGGAAATACATTCTATGTTGAAGTAGTCCAATGCGGGAGGAAAAGGTGAATGAAAGAATCAAAATCGGCGTGATAGGAGTCGGACACCTGGGGCAAACACATGCCAGGCTCCTGAAGCAGGTGAAGACTGCGGACCTTGTCGGCGTGTACGACGTCGACAGGACAAAGGCGGAAAACATTGCCGCCGAGCTTGGCGTCAAGGCATTCGGCTCAGTGGATGAACTTGCACAGTCGACCGAGGCAGTGTCGATCGTTGCCCCCACGAGCGTTCACTACGAGCTCGCTGCCCGGCTCATGAAGGAAGGCAGGCACTGTTTCATCGAGAAGCCGGTCACGGCCAGTGTCAAAGAGGCCGAAGAGATATGTGCCATCGCGGACCGGGAGAATGTGAAAGTGCAGGTGGGACATATTGAAAGGTTCAACCCGGCGGTGCTTGCTCTCTCTCACCTCAAACTGGAGCCGATGTTCGTGGAATGCCACCGGCTGGCGCAGTTCAAGCCGCGCGGGATCGATGTCGCCGTCGTGCTCGATCTCATGGTGCACGATATAGATTTGATTCTGAATTTCATCAAAAGCTCGGTTACGAGCATAGATGCGAGCGGAGTCGGCGTCATTTCAGACACCGTCGACATCGCCAACGCCCGCATTAAGTTTGCTAACGGTGCAGTGGCAAACCTGACGTCGAGCCGAATATCTCAACACCCGATGAGGAAGATGAGAATGTTCCAAAGGGACGGCTATATTTCCATCGATTTTGCCGAAGGAATTGCAGAGGTCTACCGGGCAACGAAGCCGGAGCTGGGCGTCCCGTCGGGGCTTAATCTGGGCACGATCGGAATCGGAGACGCAGCGCGCGTCGTGACTTATGAGCAGCCGGAAGCCCCACAGGTCAATTCGCTCAAGATGGAACTCGAGCTGTTCCTGCAAAGTGTACTGGCAGACACGCCGACAGTGGTAAGCGCACATGAAGCATTGAAAGTCATGGTCGTTGCCGATTCAATTGTCAAACAAATTGAGGAATCAAAGAAACTCTTATCTCTCTAGTATGACGAAGAAGATATTTCACATAGATGAGCCTGTAATTTTACGGCTCGGATCGTTAGCGGACGAGCTCGGCATCGAGGCGTATGTTGTCGGGGGGTATGTCAGGGACAGGATACTGGGCGGTGAAAGCAAAGATGTTGATGTAATGGTTATAGGAGACCCGGTACAATTTTCGCGCATGGTAGCCCGCGCTCTCGGCGCAACGGGATTTGTCGAGTTCGAGAAATTTCGCACGGCCCAAATGACGGTCGATGATGTAAAAGTGGAAATCGTTGGGGCTCGCAAGGAGAGTTACGATTCGGGATCGAGGAAACCTCATGTTCGGGAGGCGACGCTGGAAGAAGACCTCTCCCGCCGCGATTTCACCATTAATGCCATGGCGATCGGGATTAACCGGACTGGCGAGAAGGGAAGCTCATTTGGCCGGCTTGTCGACCCCTTTGGCGGGATGCAGGCGCTCTCGAAGGGGCTCATCGACACTCCGCTCGAACCGTCCGAGACCTTCAGTGAAGACCCGCTGAGGATAATGCGCGCACTTCGTTTTGCATGCCGCTTCGAGTTCTCACTTTCCGCGCGAGTCCTCGATGCGGTGGTGAAGATGAAGGACCGGCTCGCGATCGTTTCTCAGGAAAGAATCACCGACGAGTTTATGAAAATACTCTCGGCTTCACGGCCTTCCATCGGACTCAAACTGATGCAGGACGCCGGCGTGATGAGGATCGTATTTCCGGAAATCAGCGAAATGCCCGGCGTGGAGCAAAGACAGGACCATCATCACAAAGATGTCTTTCTGCACACGCTGAGCGTTGTGGACCACCTGTCTGAAATATCGGACAATGTCTGGTTGAGATTTGCAGGTCTCGTCCACGACATCGCAAAACCGGACACGAAGAAATTCGTAGAAGGCATCGGCTGGACGTTTCACGGTCACGATGAGATTGGCGCACGACGGATGAAGAAATTGTTCCAGCGCCTGCGTCTTCCGATGGACAGGCTCCCGTACGTCGAGAAGCTTGTCAGGCTTCATCTCAGGCCGATGGCTCTCGCTGTCGAGGGTGTGACGGACTCGGCCGTCCGCCGTCTTCTTTTTGAGGCGGGAAATGACTTCGATGATCTCATGAAGTTGTGCCGGGCAGATATCACGAGCAGGAACAAGAGGCTTGCCGCAGAATATACGGGCAACTACGACGCCGTCGAGGAAAGGGCAAAAGTTGTCGAAGAGAAGGACAGGATAAGGAATTGGCGTCCCCCCGTGAACGGCGAGGAGATTATGGCGGTGTTCGACCTGAAACCCGGAAAGGACGTGGGTCTTCTGAAAAAAGCGGTCGAAAATGCCGTTCTCGACGGCAGTATACCGAACGAACATGATGCCGCGATAGAGTATCTGAGGCAAAACAAGGCAAAAATATTGTCGGAATGATGAAACAGTCCTGCCTCTCATCCGTCTAAATAAATGAGGTATTCAAAAGTCTGAACAAATTCATATTCTGAGGAGTTAGTAGATGCTGAAGAAATTGATGGCTCTGAGCGTTATTTTTATATTTGCGCCGATGGCGTTCGGGCAACAGGGAGGCACGTTGAAGCAGTTGACACTCCAGGACTGCATAAAGATAGGTTTACAACGTAACACAAATGTCCTGCAGGCGCAGTATCAATCGCAGAGTCAGGACTCGAAAGTGTTGAGTGCCTATGGTACTCTCCTTCCGACTGTAAGTGCCAGCGGGCAGTTTGTTTATCAATACAGCCAGACCCGGAGCGGCGTTACTGTGGGAGGTGTTCTGATACCGTTGAGCGCTACTTCGATAGCCAGGCGGTATTCAGCGGGCGTCCAGGCGAGCTATACGCTGTTCGATGGCACCGCCAACATCTCCGGTCTGAACATGGCAAGATCGCAGAGCGAGTCCGCGGATATGAGCTATGAAAGGGCGAAACAGACCGCCATCTACCAGACGACACAGAATTATTTGGCGGTTTTCAATTTCAGGGATCAACTGAAGATAAGTGAGGACAACCTGAAGAGGGACGAGCAACAGCTGGAAAGTATAAAAGAATCCAACAGCGTCGGGTCTGCATCGCTCGCCGACGTATACCAGCAGCAGGCGATAGTGAGCGGGGATGAGTATCAGCTCGTTCAGGCAAAGAATGCTTATGACCAGGCACGTGCAAACCTGAAATTCTTTCTGGGGCTGCCCGTGACAGACAGTGTGGAATTTGTGGATGCGAGCATTAACAGCAACATCGACACGACGGATTTCGCGGGGGTGAACGAGCGGTACAGTCGGATTGCTTCACTTCTGGACAAGGCCATGGAGGTAAGGCCGGACTATAAGGCCGCGATCCAGAACGTGAACGCGGGAAAATCCTCCCTGACCATTGCCGAAGCAGCGTACTCACCTACCATCAGCGCGTTTGCCCAATATGGAATCAACGGGCCGGGAATCTCGTCGAGTGACATCAGCCAGAACAAGAGCTTTTACGGAGGACTCAGCATTTCCCTCCCGATATTTAACGGCTTTCAGACCCAGACGAATATCCAGATTGCCGATGTCGGTCTGAAATCAGCTGAGCAGGCACTCGATGCAACCAAACGCCAGGTTCAACTGGATGTCTACCAGGCGCTGCTGAATTTAAATGCGGCAGAGAAGGGATATGAATCGGCAGTAAACGCGGTCGCCTATGCTAAGATCAATCTTGAGACAGCTCAGGAAAAATACAGGATAGGCAGCGGGACGCTCCTCGACGTGTTGACTGCTAATGCTATATATACGCAGGACCTGTCGAATCAGGTGGTAGCTGCTTACACTTACATCCAGGCGAAGCAGCAGGTTGAATTTGCTATCGGTACAATAAATTACTGAGGAAGACAATGGCGACAAATAAGAAGAAAAAGAAGATATTTATTCTATCAGGAGCAGGACTCCTGTTAATCATACTCATTGCCGCGATAGTGATCGGCGGCAAAAAGGAGCCGGTGATTGTTGTTCAGACCGAAAAAGTTGCGCGTCGCACCATTACCCAAGTCGTGACCGCTTCCGGGCAGATAGAACCGAAGGTGCTGGTCGCTATTAATCCTGAGGTGAGCGGGGAGATAGTAGACTTGCCGGTCGTGGAAGGGCAAATGGTGACTAAAGGCCAGGTGATCGTGAAGATAAGACCCGACCAGTACGTCGCACAGCTTCAACAGAGCGAGGCTCTTCTGCAGTCCCAGCAAGGCGGTGAGCAGCTCGCAAAGGCGAATTATGATAACGCGACGGCAACATACAAACGTGCAGAGGAACTACACAAGAAGAATTTAATGAGTGATCAGGACCTTGAGACGGCAAAGACTCAATACGAAGTCAACAAGGCCCAGTATCAATCGGCAAAAGCAAACGTCGCGCAAGCCCAGGCACAAGTCGCAGTCAATCAGGATGCACTCAACAAGACGGTAATTCATGCCCCGATGGATGGGATAGTCAGCGTGTTGAATTCGAAGCTTGGGGAGAGAGTGCTTGGTACGAGCTTTACTACAGGCACGGAGATAATGGATATCGCGGATATGCACAGCCTGGAGGCCCAGGTCGATGTGGATGAGAACGATGTCATACTTGTCGCTGTCGGTGACACCGCCGTGCTCTCCGTCGATGCATTCCCCAACAAGAAAATAAAAGGGATCGTCTATCAAATCGCGACTTCAGGAACCACGACCGGCGCAGGGACACAAGACCAGGTGACCAACTTCCTTGTCAAGATAAGGATTCTCGATTTGTCCGAGTTGGACCTTAAGCCCGGAATGTCGGTGACGGCCGATATTCAGACGGCTACTCATCACGACGTCCTGTCCGTCCCGATTCAAAGCGTAACGATAAGGACTCCCAAGCAACCTGAAGGGGCAAAGCCGGAAAATGTCGCCGCCAAAGGCCCGACTACCCGCGAGAAGGCACAGGAAGTGGTCTTTGTAGTGAAGAATGGCGTGGCTCATACCGCGACGGTGAAGCGTGGAATCAGCGATGATAATTACGTCGAGATCCAGTCCGGCCTAGATGCAGGTGAAGAAGTCGTGAGCGGGAGTTTCGTCGCGATAAGCCGCGAATTGAATGACGGATCAAAAGTCCGGGTTGAGAACAACAAGATGGTAGCGATGCAAGCGGTCGGAGGCGGATCATGAACGTAATCGAATTGGTCAAAGTCAATAAAGTCTACGACATGGGCGCGGAGGTGCAGGTCAACGCGCTCAAGGACATCTCTCTTTCGATTGGAAGAGGCGAATATGTGGCAATCATGGGGCCGTCGGGTTCCGGTAAAACCACTCTCATGAACATACTCGGCTGTCTCGACACACCGACGAGCGGCCTTTACCAATTTGACGGAGTCAACGTCAGCGACATGGACGACAACGAGCTTGCCAAAATACGGAACCAGGGAATCGGGTTCGTTTTCCAGACATTCAACTTGATTCCCCGCTCAGATGCCCTTCACAACGTGGAACTGCCGTTGATTTACAGCGGAGTCCCGGTGTCTGAGCGAAAGGAACGAGCGAAGAAGACACTCGAAATGGTAGGACTCGGCGAGCGGATCCACCACAAGCCTAACGAACTCTCCGGGGGACAGCGCCAGCGCGTGGCAATCGCCAGAGCACTGATAAACAACCCTTCGATTATCCTTGCCGATGAACCTACCGGTAACCTCGATTCCAAAACCGGCGACGAGATCATGCTGTTCATGGAAGAGCTGCATTCGAAAGGGAATACGATCATACTGGTGACGCACGAAGAGTACATAGCCGAGCACGCAAAGAGAATTATCAGGATCAGGGACGGCCAGATCGAGAGCGATCAGCCGATCGAGAAAAACGGCAAAGTCAAGGCTACTCACCCAACCGAGAAGGCTCAGGCATGACATTTGGCGGCGAATTCAAAGAGGGAATGAAACTCTCGCTCGCTGCATTATTGGCTAACAAGGCGAGGGCGGTTCTGACGATGCTGGGCATCATCATAGGGATTGTCTCGGTCACCTTGATGGGCGCGGCAATCGAAGGACTCACCCGCGCCTTCAACAACAGCATCGCCGCAATCGGAGCGGACGTGCTCTACGTCCAGAAATGGCCGTGGATGGACTCCGGCGAAGATTGGTGGAAATTCAGAAACAGAAAAGACATGAAGATCGAGTATGCCGACGAGATAAGGAGAGACGCAACGCAACTGGCTGCAGTTGCTCCAGTCGTCGGAAGGCTCGGTACATTGAAATACGAGAACAAGACTGCCAACAATGTCCAAGTGGAGGGTACCACCGCGGATCTCGCCTACGTGTCGAACATGAGCTTCATTGAAGGAAGATTCTTCACGGATGAGGAATCGCGCGGTAACAGGCCGCTCGCCGTGATCGGCTCTGACGTCGCGGAACAGCTTTTCCCAAATCAGGATCCGATAGGTCAAAGACTTAAGGTGAACGGCCTCGCATTCAGGGTGATAGGCGTGAGAAGCAAAGAAGGAAGCTTCATGGGCATGTTCAGCCTCGACAACGTAGTCATAATTCCGATCGGTCAATTCCAGGATATTTTCGGGAAACATTTCCATCCGTCGATCGAGGCCCGCGTTCTTGACAAGAACGACATGGAGAATGCGAAAGAAGAGCTGCGCGGAGTAATGCGAAAGATCAGGGGACTCTCTCCCGCCCAGGGCGATGATTTCTCCATAAATCAACAGGATTTATTGACGAGTGCATTCAATAAAATCTCGGGTGTGATCGGTGCTGTGGGC
>JAJYJD010000025.1 GCA_021789755.1 Bacteroidota bacterium | reverse complement strand
GCGTTCCTTGATCAACTCGGCCCATTCCTCTCGTCACTTCCATCAGAATACTCCTTCGCTATTGAGACGAGAAATCCGAATTACCTGAAAGAAGAATATTTCGAATTTCTGAAGAAGCACAACACCGGTCATGTATTCGTCGACGGTTATTACATGCCGTCGGCCGCCAGTGTTTTCGAGAAGTACGGCGAGGCAAGCCTGCCGGTGAAGAACGTAGTGATAAGGCTGCTCGGTGCCGACAGGCAAGGAATCGAGAAGAAGACGCGCAAGAGATGGACACAGATCGTGGACCCGCGCGACAAGACCATAGGAGAAGTCGCTGGTCTTGTCCTGAAATTAATCCCTCAGAAGTTCGACGTGTATGCAAACTTCAACAACCATCTTGAAGGAAGCGCTCCTTTATCGATTGCCAAATTCGTTCAGGCACTTAGAACGAAGTAGCACAGCCCACAACCCGCTTGAGCACCGGTCTCTCACGCCCGAATTATTCCTGAGTTTCCAACGGATGAATTGCTTTGAAGGGCACAAATGTTATTTTGGATAAAAAAGTACGGGTGAGCCGATGGGAACTAAATCATATTTAGCGGCTTTGGTCTCTATTGCGACGTTCATACTATTTACCACTTCCGCCACTGCACAATTCACCGTTACCAAAAATCTCAGCAACGCGTTAGGTGTCTTTGCATCTGGGCCAAATGCGAACTTCGAAAAACAAACTCCGGTCCAAAATAAGCCTGTCGCGTTGCGTCTCGCCTCCGGAAGTTCTCCCATCGGCGAGAGTGTCGATCTTAGCCCGTTCGGCAATCTGGGGAACAATTTCATCGATAGTTTCAAGGGCAATAATATCTATCTGCATCTCACGGCAATAGCATCCACATGTCTGCTCGTTGCCGGCAACGTCGATTACGACGTCGAACATTATTCCAACACCCATCCGGAAATCGGGGCGTTCGGCAGGGGCGTCTTCATTACAGGTCAATATCTTCCATTCATCGCCGGCGGTTCTCTCCTGATGTATGCCGGTGCCGCGCACGACAAGGAGGTGCTCGGCGCATCGTTTGCGGTGATACAGGCGAGCCTCCTCGAGCTGATGTACAACACTGCGCTCAAGGCGATAACCGGAAGGCCGGGCCCAGACTGGAGAAAAAATACGGACATGGAGAGTCTCAGCAAGACTTTTCGGTTCGGGCTGCTCCGTGGAGGTGTATTCTGGGGATGGCCTTCAGGCCACACAGCCGCGACTACAGCGGTAGTCTCGTCGCTGATTGGGTACTATCCCAACAACACGTGGCTGAAGGTGGCAGGATTCGGTCTCGTGGCATACACAATATTCGCGGTCTCAACCGTGAACAGGGGCGGAATGCACTGGTTCTCGGACGCGATTGCAGCTGCGTTGATGTCATATGCGATCGGTTCGACGGTAGGAAAATATTACAGAAATGTTTATGACCGCATAGCTCAAACGAGTTCGGTTCAACCGATAAGCGGTGCATACTCTCTGGCGTCAAACCCGATGACAGTCGACTTTTCGTTCAACTTTTGAATTTATGCTGCGTTCGATTCTTCAGTGCCGCGGGAGACACACATTGGGATCAAAACAGCGATGACGGCAGACTTTGAAGGCAAGCCGGGTTCGTACGGTAAAAGCAGCGCTTCCTTTTCCTCAATCGAACGAAAGTGAACTCTCGTTCTCTTTGCTGAAGAAGTGAGCGCGGGTCGTGTCAAAGTACATCTTCAGCTCAGTACCGGGCTTCGGATCGATCACCGCCGTCACTCTCGACACTATCTGGCTCGTCCTCGATTCGAAATATAAATACACTTCGTTTCCCATCGGTTCCGATATCTCCACCTTCAGCGGCCACGTCGAATCCAGTCCACCTTTCTTCCCCTCATCAAGCTGAATATGCTCAGGCCTTATGCCAAGGTAAACTTCCTTTCCAGCCATCCCGCCGAGCTTCGGTTCGTATGAGCCGGGTATCTCAAGTCTCACCCCTCCGCCTGTCTCTTCGAAGTAGAGCCTTCTCTCTTTCCTTATCTTCCCCTCGAAGAAATTCATCGCCGGCGTACCTATGAATCCCGCCACAAACTTGTTCGTCGGTCCGTTGTAAAGCTCCAGCGGCTTCCCGACCTGCTGAATAACTCCGTCTTTCATCACCACTATCCTGTCCCCCATCGTCATTCCCTCAACCTGGTCGTGCGTAACGTATATCATCGTCGCGTCGAGCCTCCTGTGAAGCTTGGATATCTCCGCTCGCATCTGTACTCTCATCTTCGCATCAAGGTTCGATAGCGGCTCGTCGAAGAGAAACACTTTCGGCTTCCTCACTATCGCCCTTCCAAGTGCCACCCTCTGGCGTTGTCCTCCCGACAATGCTTTGGGCTTTCTGCTTAAATAGTCCCTTATCCCGAGTATTTCCGCCGCTTCCGTAACCCTCTCTTCTATCTCCGGTTTCGTAAACTTCCTCAGCTTCAGCCCGAATGCCATGTTATCATACACCGTCATGTGTGGATATAGTGCGTAGTTCTGGAATACCATCGCGATGTCGCGGTCCTTCGGAGGTACGTCGTTCATCAGTTTATCCCCGATATACAATTCTCCGCTCGTTATCTCTTCCAGGCCCGCTATCATCCGCAGAACCGTTGTTTTCCCGCATCCCGACGGACCGACAAGCACAAGGAATTCCTTGTCCTCTACCGCTATGTTTATATCTTTTGCGGCGCTTATCCCGCCTTCATAAACTTTCGACACGTTTACCAGTTTTACGCCTGCCACCTTCAGCTCCTCACGATGGATTCTTCAAGTTCCAATGTCACTTCGCTCCGTTCACCAGGAGAACGCCCCACCCGGGTTTAATGCCGACTTGAAGCCGGTTGTTCCTCGCGCTGAACATCTTACCGCTCAGGACATCCTTGAAGCTCTTCTCCTTCGCTTCAAGAGGAACATTCAGCTTCTGATCCACTTTCGAAAGGTTGAATCCGATAATCGCGGTATGGTTTCCGTACTGTCTTTCGAAGGCGAAAACTCTTTTAGCATCGTCGGCCACGAGAGTTTTGTATGTTCCGACCGTGAGGGCCGGGTTGCTTTCTCGCTCGTGAATAAGTCTGCTGTAGTAATCGAAAAGGCTCCAGTTGAACTTATTCTTATCGTCTGGGCGGGTCTCGCCGGGAAGCGGACTGCTCTTTTCGTCGGCGTATTTCATGTCAGGCCACAGCATTGGTTTCCTGTCGTCCGGATCGGTAGCGCCCCACATCCCCGCTTCGTCGCCGTAGTATATCATCGGAGCGCCGACATACGTCATCTGGAACAAGACGATGAGTTTTTGGCGCTGGATCTCTGAAGCGTCTGGCTTTCGTACATTATATCTCGGATTATTCCTCGGACTTGCGTCACCGTTGTACGGGCGGTCCGGATTAACAATCATCGACTCAAGCCTGTCCGTATCATGACTGTCCAAAAGATTCTGGAGTACATAGTCAACGCTGTCCGGATACCAGTGCCTTATTGCAGCCAGAGTAGAGTCGAATTGCGTCGGAGTAATGGCTATCTTCTTGTCGATAAAGAATTTCATCACGGCTTTAGCGAACTCATAGTTCATCACGCCGTCGAACTGGTCCCCCTTCAACCACGGAGACGCGTCCTGCCAGATCTCACCGATGATAATTGCATTGGGGTTTATACCCTTTACAACTTTCCGCCAGTCTTTCCAGAAGGGATGCGGGACTTCGTTGGGAACATCGAGTCTCCATCCGTCTATCCCGTCTTTCGGATTACCGTCGGGATCCATCCAGCGTTTCGTTATCGCCATGATGTACTCATACGGCCCGTGGACAAGGCCGGTTGCGGAGTCTTTCCTGAAGATCGGAAGCGATTTGATCCCCCACCATGAGTCATACTCGAACTTCGTCCCCTTCGCAGAATCGTTCCAGCTTCTGATAACGAACCAGTTCTTGAAGCGTGACTTCTCCTGGTTCTTTTCCACATCCTTGAAAGCCCAAAAATCTGTCCCGACATGATTGAAGACGCCGTCCATCACGACTCTTATCCCCATCGAGTGCGCTTTCTTCACGAGATTCAGGAACTCTCTGTCGGCCGATGTCCACTTCCATGTCGACGGATCATCCGGAATTTCTTCTGATATTATCTTCAAGTCGCCCTTCGGATCGGGACCGAAGTTGTGATCGATGTGTGTGTAGCTTGCGGTGTTGTATTTGTGAAGTGACGGGGACTCGAAAAGCGGATTAAAGTAGATAGCGTTGATGCCGAGTTTATGCAAGTAAGGGAGCTCATCCATGACACCTTCCAGGTCGCCGCCGTATCTCCTGTCCAGGACGACCCGGTAGAAATCATCCGCGAATTTTCCTGCGGAGGCAGGATCTTTGAGCGCGCTCGGTCTTTCCCACGGCTGAATCTTATACCAGTCGCTCGTCCAGGGAGAGATCCGCCATGCGGGGTTTTTCACCTCCGCGTCTTTCGCGGTCGGGTCGTTCTTCGGATCGCCGTTGCGGAAGCGCTCTGGAAAAATCTGGTACCATACTGCTTTCATCGCCCAATCGGGCACACTAACCTGCCCGTTTGCCTGTCCGATAAGACAAACGTAAACGAGAATCAGTGAAATCCGCTTTATCATATGTTCCTCAAGATAATTTTCGTTTTCATCGCGGCGGCCGGCTCACACGGTGACCTTATCCCGGATACCGCCTCTTAAATTAAGGCACATCAGGACTTGCTTCCATCTACATCGTCCACTTTCATTACCAGCAGGGCGGCGACAATCAGGGATACCCCGCCGAGAAGGAGCGCGTAAATCGCCTGATCCCCGAACAGATGTCTAACAAAGAATCCAAGAATGGCAGCGGCCGTGATCTGCGGTATGACGATGAAGAAATTGAATATCCCCATATAAACGCCCATCTTGTCGGCGGGAAGAGAACCTGTCAGTATCGCATATGGCATCGCCAGTATCGACGCCCAGGCCAAACCTATTCCGAGCTCGGGAATTATCAATAGTTGCGGATTCTTGATGACGTAGAATGAAGCCAGGCCCAGTCCGCCGCAGACAAGGCTGATGGCATGTACGGTTTTCCTGTTCGTCTTCCTCGCAATCCAGACCAGCAGGAATGCCATGACGGCAGCGAAGCCGTTGTATACGGCCATGAGGACACCGACCCAGTTGGCGCCTTCGTTATATAAAGCGGAAGCTGTGTCGGTTGCACCATATATATGATGGGCGACTGCCGGGGTGGTGTATATCCACATCGCGAACAACGCGAACCACGAAAAGAACTGGACATACGCGAGCTGTACCATGGTCTTCGGCATTTTGAAAAGGTCGTTCATCACGACTACAAGACCGCCGGCAACCTTATTCTTCTTCGTCAATAAGCCTGAGACAACCTGCAAGACGCCGAACGCCGCGATCCCGCCGAAGAAGACACCAAGTCCGTAGTCCATATAAATGAAAAAATAGAAAACGACGAACAGAGCGGCACCGATCGCCGTCCACACCAGACCGTTCTTAATAAATTTCGACGAAGGGACCGGGTGAGTCTCCATACGGACGACCGTCTCGTCTCCTTCTTCACTGAAAGACATCAATTCATCGGGTGGATATTCCTTTGATCCGACAACCGTCCACAATACGGCAAGGAAGAAAACTGCGCCACCGATATAGAAAGACAGCTTCACGGAGTCTGGAATCATTCCTTCCGCAGCGGTATTGCTCACGCCGAACCAGTTTGTCATCACATAAGGAAGCGCCGAAGCGACCACCGCGCCCAACCCGATGAAGAAGCTCTGCATCGCGAACCCGATAGTCCTTTGTTCGGAAGGAAGCATATCTCCGACGAACGCCCTGAACGGCTCCATTGAAATATTGATGGAAGTATCCATGATCCAGAGCATTCCTGCCGCCACCCAAAGGAGCGGCGAGTTCGGCATTATGAAAAGCGCGACGGAAGCGAGTATCGCTCCCGAAAGAAAATACGGCCGCCGTCTCCCAAGTCTGCCCCAGGTTTTATCGCTCAGGTGCCCGATGATCGGCTGAATAATCAGACCCGTGACGGGCGCCGCGATCCAGAGAATCGGTATCGCATCAATCCTGGCACCGAGAGTCTCGAATATCCTGCTGACGTTGGCGTTCTGCAGCGCGAATCCGAACTGGATCCCGAGGAATCCGAAGCTCATGTTCCAGATTTGCCAGAAACTTAACCGGGGCTTCTTCATGTAATTCTCAATTGTAAATTTGTAATTGTGAATTAAAAATTGAAAATTTATAATCCAAAATTCATTTTCATCCTTTAACGCTTCCCAGTGTCAGGCCGGAGATCAGCCACCTGCTCAGGAACAGAAAGAGCGCGACGGCGGGGATGCTTATGATAAGCGATCCGGCGGCGTAGAGTCCCCACTGCGTCGACATGCTGGCTTCGAACTGCTTCAGACCAAGCGGGAGCGTAAAAAGACTCGTGTCCTGGAGGACCTGGGCGGCGACGACATATTCCGCCCACGCCGTCATGAACGAAAACAACGCGGTTATCACGAGCGCCGGCGCAGCGAGCGGGAGGACGATCTTCGTGAAAGCCCCCCATCTTGTCGAACCGTCGATGCGGGCCGACTCCTCGAGGCTGAAGGGGATGGTATCATAATACCCTTTCATCTGCCAGACGCAGAACGGAAGGGCCGTCGAAGTGTATATAATGATTATGCCGAAATAGCTGTTTATCAGATGCAGCTTGAGGAGCATTATGTACATCGGGAGGAGGAGCATAGTCGGCGGAAACATCTGGGTAACCAGGAGCCCGACCATGGCACTTTTCTTGCCGTAAAAGTTGAAACGGCTGAAGGCGTATCCCGCGGTCGAAGCCAGCGCGACTCCGGTCACGGTCACAGTCGCCGCGATCACGGATGAGTTCCAGAACCAGAGTAGAAAAGGCGTCTGCGTGAAGAGTTCCATGTAAGCATGAAATGTCGCACCGTCGGGAATTATCCTCAAAGAAGTGGACAGCAATCTGTCTCCCGGCCTGAGTGATATGCTTAGAACATTGATAATCGGATAAAGCACGACGAGCGTGAAACCGATGATGAGGAAGTAGAGGATGTAGCTGAAGATCTTGGATCTAAGATTTACGATCTTCGAATTAGAATGGCGGATTCCCGATTTAGAATTCATCTTACCGTACCCACGATCCATCACTCCAATTATCTAGCATTTCATAATTCCGTTTCCCTAGTATGCCGCCTCCGACGCCCTAGTCCTCTTCAAGAACACAAGACTGAAGGTAAGCAAGATAGCAAAAATCACCATGGATAATGCCGCCGCATAGCCGTAGCGGTAGAGATTGAAAGCGGCTTTGTAGACGTATGAAACAAGTATGTGCGTCTGGTCGGACGGCTCGCCGCCGTTGGAGACCAGCCAGATGATGTTCACGTTGTTGAATGTCCAGATTATGCCGAGCGTGATGGCAGGGATCATGACAGGTTTCAGGAGCGGCACGGTAACCGACCAGAACTTCTGCCATGCCGAGGCGCCGTCGATGTCCGCCGCTTCGTAGAGCTCCTGCGGAATGCTCTGAAGACCGCCGAGCGCTATCGTCATCATGAACGGAAAGCCGAGCCAGATATTTGTGATGATGCATGCGCTGAAAGCTTCGAGCGGCTTGCCGAGCCACTCGATGGGAGCCATACCCAGGTAGCGGGCGATGAAGAGGTTGATCGCGCCGTATTCATAGTTGAACATGCTCCGCCACGTAAGCGCGACTATCACCTGCGGGATCGCCCACGGGAGAATCAGCAGCGTGCGGATAGCTGCCTTGCCGAACAATCTGCGGTTCAGTATCAGCGCGAGCGAGACCCCGATCGTTACGTGAAAGAAGATATTCACGAAAGTCCAGACGATGGTTTCGAAGAAGACAGTGTAGAAGACCTTCCCGCTAAACACCGCCGCGTACTGCCTGAAGCCGACTATGTGCCAGTCCCTGAAATGCCTCAGGCTCATGTTAGAGAATGACAGGATGACATTGTAGACGAACGGGTACACTACAACGCCGAACATCACCAGGGCCGCCGGTATCATCAGGATATACGCAAAGGTGTTCGGGGACAAACGCTCAGAATCAAAAAAGCTTCTCGACGAATTCAACCTCTTCTCAAGCATAGTTGCGTGGGTTTTCAAACACACCTCACCCTAAGTGGCTGTCCAAAAATGGGGAAATTGTCATTCTGAAGGAGTCCGTCCGTGCTTTTATGGACGGACGACTGAAGTCATGCCGGAGGCGGATTCGTCTTTGGCGAAAATCCATTGTTTTGGTCTGAAAGATGGATGTCCCGTCCAAACGTTTTATATGTGGGGATGCCGCACCGCGTGGCGCGGTATCCGCGACAAGGCGGCACTTCGCTTCCCACGGCATGACATGCAAACTTTTGGGACAGCCTCGAGCGCTGGAGAGTGCGAGATCTGTATAAGGTTTCATCGTCTGGCTCTTGAGCTCCTTTCCCAAATTCTAAATTGTTTGCATGCTGAATGAATCTGGTTTCCTATTGATGGTTCAAGGCTGAAAGACAAAACCACTAAGCAATGATCACGATTGCTGAGATGCGGGGTTTGAAATTCGCGATCTACTTTTGACATTTGACTTTTGCCTTTTGAATTTGCTACTCGTTCATTTCCTTTATTTTCTCGATCGCGCTCTCCTGCATTTGCTTCGCCGCCTTCTCGGGCGATTCCGTGCCTCCGAGCACCGCCTGGTAGCTTGGCCTCATAGCGTCCCAGACAGCCCTAAGCTCAGGGATGATAGGCATCGGCCTTCCGACTTCCATCTGGTACTCCGATTCCTTCACGATAGGATTATCCTGCACGGCCGGATCGTCATACACATCCATCCGCGTCGGTATCGTATCGAAATGCCTCGTGTATTCGATTTCCACCTGCGGACTGAGAAGATACTTTATCAGCTTAACCACTTCGGGGATTTTCCACCGAGGTTCCGAGGCATTGATCGAGAAACCTATCGGAGAGACCATCGGCGCGGGCCATCGCCCCGTTTCCTGGATGAATGGGATCCTCGCGACGCCGAAATCGACGCCGGCTTTTTTGTAATCGCCGAACGACCACGGGCCGTTGATGATCATGGCAGCCTTACCCTCCTTGAAAAGCGCGTCGGCCGTCTCATAATCGCATGATTTCGGAATAATCTTGTATTTGTCCCGGAGCTCCTTGATGAACTTGAGCGCAGCGACCATCGCCGGTGTATCGAGCGTCGGATTCCCGAGAGAATCCATCACCCAGCCGCCATAACCAGTCAGAAACGGTATAAAAAAATATGGCTCTGTGTAGTTCCAAACCAGCCCGTAGTAATTCGGTGCATGTGTGAATCTCTTCCCGATGGCGATCAGCTGGTCCATCGTTTTCGGAGGAGTCTTCAGCAGCGCTTTGTTGTAAATCAACATCAGGTGGTTGCCGATCTTGTCGGCAACCTGATAAAGGTGCCCATGGTCGTAGACGAGAGCTTTGGGATTGAACTTCGAAAGGTATTCTCTGCTGAAAAGCGTATCGAGCGGAAGGATGATCTGCATTACCTGGAAGGGGCCGACCTGGTCCGACGGACCGTAGACGATGTCTGGACCGGCACCTCCGATCGCGGCGATCTGAAACCCGGAACGGAGTTCTTCGGTTTCCTTGTACAGCGCGGTAATTTTGATCCCCGGGTTTGCCTCCATGTATTTGTCCAGCACTTCCTTCAGGACAATTCGCTCGTCCGGCCTCATCTGGTGCCAGATGACTATCTGGTGAGGATCCTCCAGCGTACTTTTCGCGCATGAAGAAAAGAGCATTGCGAGGATAAGAACAAGGTAAGGAAACCGGTGACCGGATGCCGGAGTCCGAAGAAGCGTATAGGGAGATACGTCGGCGGCCGATACTGATTTCCGTTCTCCCGCCTCCTGCTCCCGGTCTCCGTTATAAATCATGGTGCGGGCGGTTTCTTCTGCTCATGGAAGTATTTGACCCAGCCCTCGCGCGGATAGAGTTGGGGCACTGCGAGTATTTGTCCGCCAAAACCTATCAGTCGATATGTCAGCATCTGAATAGAGGTCACCTTCAATGCGAGCACATTCTGTCTGAAGAGCCTGACGTTTTCCTTTTCGGCGAGTCCGGCGATATAGCGGGAAAGGGTTTCTTGTTTTTCCTTTGCGAGGAGCATCTGCTTCGCGACCTGAATGCTGTTCTGAATCGCCGCGTTGTTTACGCTCGACTTCTTGTCCAACATCTGATAAATAAAAAACTTACCCTGCTCTTCGACGGGGCCGTAAATATCCCCCCTCTTGAGTTGCGACAAGACCGCACCGATCTCCCCGAGATTGTAGGCGTCGACCCACCTGGCCGTGGTATCATCCGGTGACACAGGCAGGTTTTTCTCTTCATTCAGCCTGGTATAGGCATCCACGGCCTGGTTAATATTGTCTGCCTCGTACATCCGCAGTCTCAACCTTACGGCGTTCAGGACCTCATCGTGGTGGGCTGTAAAGTAGTCATCGACCTCGGCCGGCGTAACTTTGACGGTATCGGTAATCGAGTTAGCCATCCTGTACGCGCGAAACGCGTCGAGTACCATCTTCACGTTGTGCTTTACTTCCCACGAGTTCTGCAGGCCAAGCTCTTTCGCGCGCCGGACCAGGAAGTAATTCTGCGAAATGAACCTGAGCGAACCGTGGAGAGCGAAGGTTATCCCCGGAAGAGTCGTGTCGTCCGAAGCGAACATCGCGGTCGGCAATTCACTGAATACCTCATCGAGCGAGATCGAGCCTCCGACGAAAGCAAGGAGGGGCTCGTTCAGCTCCGAACGAAATCGTTCTCTAAGCTTTTCAAGGTCTTTTGGGAAGAGCCGATAGTGTGGGTCATACGACGCCGGTGACTGTTTCTCGAACCTTTCTTGAATTGCATATACAAGCGGTCTGAAAATTTTATAGTTGACGTTGACCCGTACCCCTCTCATGACCGATTCGATATATTCATTGCCGAGTTCGGTCTGTCTCCTGTCAACAAGGATCTGCCTGATCCTGCTAAGGCGATCCGGAGTCGAGCCGGAAACGAATTTCTGGTTGAGGCTACGCGACAGCACTCTGAATACCACCAGCCCATCAACTGTGACTGTCGGTTTTGAGATAAATCCCTTCGTGTGCCCGAAAAACGCGTCTTCGATGGCTTCGCTGGACTCTCCATAAGGAATTTCAAGCGTGTCGTGACTTACTCCGAGGGTGTCGGCGACATTATATGTATTCGGCTGCGGCTTCCCGGTCACAATGGAGTAAAAATACCGCGCCTTTGAACTGTCGGAGTCAAAATAGAAGGCATCAACGAGATACTTATATACCGAGATATCGAATCCATGAAGCAGCTCGTCGTTGGTTACATTCGCGCGGGGTACAATCTCTTTTCTGAACAGTGCATCACGCAGGAATACGTCTTCCAATTCTCTTCGGACAAGACCTTCAGCGGCTGTGTACGGAAGATCTGAATGTGCCGCTGCTTCTGCGAGAAGTTTCTCCGCTACCATGGAATTGAGAAACCCGCGCTTGATTTTCTCCAGCATCGTCGGATCGTCCTTGCCGGGATAGATCGACATCTCGAAACGTGTCAGAAAATCTCCGCTTGTGATCGGGGCACCGTTGACCAGTGCCAGAGTATCAAGCCGGTCTGTGCTCTCGGCCCGCACCTGTTTCTTCCGGGCAAAGGCCGACGGGGGCGCCATCAGAAAAGAGAGCACAAGAAATATGACAGCGGGAATCATCAGGACCGACAGAGGAGCAGATCCCGTAAACGCATTTTGCACCGACGAAATTCCTCTCAGTTCGGCGGAGCTGAATTGCAAACCCCTTCGATGAACCGGTGACCTCATTTCAACATCATCATTTTATTCACCTTCGTGAACGAGCCGGCAGTCAATTTATAGAAGTATACTCCTGAAGCCAAGCCATCAGCGTTGAAGACAACCTCATGAGCTCCTGGACTCTGCTCGGAATTTACGAGGGTCTTCACCAGCTGGCCGAGCACGTTGTAGATTTCCAGCCGGATTTGCACCCGTGCGACCAATGAGTAGCTGATTGTTGTGGTCGGGTTGAAGGGATTTGGATAATTTTGAGAAAGCGAATATTGGGTCGGGATGCCCGCGTCCGCTTCGTTCTTAAGGGCCGTGATCACAGGATAAGTCATCGTGATGACCGAATCGCTGAGCACGTATACTGCAGAACCGTAAGGCGGGAGTGTCGCGGTGAAATTGGCCTGACCGCCGGAGAAAATCAAGGTGTCTGATTTCTGATTGTAGACATCGTTCATAAAATAGACCTTTCCGTCGATCGCCCCCGACGGGAAGTCAACGTTCGTCGAGCCGCCGCTTCCGATGAGCGTAATAGTCACCGTTGCGGCCAAGTTACTGAAGTTCTCCAAAGCAATTCCGCTCTCGTCGGGATATGGGCGCGTGTAACCGTAGACCCAGGCGTTCCCTGTCGAGAGCTTGTCGAACAACTGAGTTGAAAATGCCGGGAAAGTCCCGCGTATCCAGGCCAGCTTCTCGTAGTGAGGAATGAGAAGCGTCTTTCCGGCGCTGCTCCAATCGATGATTCCCCGGCGACGCTGATCGAAGTTGGAGATCCCATACCCCCATCCGACTTCCTGCCCCGAATAGATCATCGGAATTCCAGGCACGGTAAACAACACCGTTGCCATCGGCATGGTCTTCTGATAAGAATTGTAAGTGTAAGCGATCCGGTCCTCGTCCTGGTTTTCCATGCAGCGCATGAACAAAGCGTTCGGACCGGGCTCAAATCCCATCGTGCTTCCGTTGTTAGGACCGTAATTTGTCACATATTGGTTGAGTGTGGAGATGCTGGAAGAGTTGAGGAAACTGAATGCCTGCACGGCGCTGTGGAGGAAATTCCAGTCGTAGGCAGCATCGAGCCCACCGCCGTCATCAGCATAATTTACCTCGGTGCCGGGCCCCGTTCCGGCGGTCTCTCCGAGAAGGAAAATATCCGGATCAACATGTTTAAGCAGTTTTCGGGTCGGCGTTCCCATCTCGTCTTCGCCGCCGTTCCCGTTTTCGGCGCGGTCATGCGGCCCCCAGTAGACATCGAACCTGAATCCATCTACCCCCATGTTCTCCACCCACCATTTATACACGCCGTCCATGTAGGCTCTTGCATCGACATCGGACCAATTATAATTCAGCAGCTGATCGCTGAAAGCACCGTAATAAACGAAGCCATCACCAGTGATAGACTCAGATAAATTGGGATGATAATTGGAGTTGGTGATGAGATTATGCTGATAGAAATCCCAGTAAAAGGAATTCTCCCGGAAAAGTCTGGCGTCGTTTACGAACGGATGATTGTAGCTCGTGTGGTTCGGCGTAACGTCGAGTATGACCTTCATCCCGAGTTCATGCGCACGCTGCACGAAATTCTCGAAATCAGCATTGGTTCCGTACTGCGGAGCAACTGTATAAAAATCTACTATATTGTAACCCGGCCCGGTGCCGTTGTCAATCGGCTGGTTATTCTTCATAACGGGCATAACCCAGATGATATTGAAACCCATCTGTGCCAGGTAGTCGAGCTTCGCCGTGGCGGCATTTATGGTTTGCTGAGGCGTGAAGGAATTGAAGAACAGTTCATAGATGCGCCCCATTTGGGCCCATTCCGGGTTTGAGGCGTAGGTCGAGAAAGCGACGCTGTCATTTTGATAGACAGTGAAGTACGACCTGGTTGTGTCTTTATTCCCATTCGGGTCGGCCGCGACAAGAGAGAATTGATATTCACCTGGAACGGTCGGTTTCGAAATCGTCACCGAAGAGGAAGTTGCCCCGTCGACACCGCCTACAGATGCCGGGTTGCCCGGAAGAACTCCCCAAAGGAATGTCAACTTTGAAGTCTGGCCCGAATCCGGGTCTGTGCTGTTCGCTGCAGAAAGGATTATCGAGTTCCCCCCCGAAGTGAAGCTTATATCGGCGCTTGGTGTGTGAGGAATGAAATACATCATCGTAAACGGTGCCGATGCTATTGTAATCCCGTTACTGTCTTTCGCTACTGCGACGACGCTATTAGCTCCTTCCTGATAGATCAGTGAATCCTGGAAACTCCCGTTGCTTGCCTGCACAGCAACCGTATCGCTGCCGTTTCTAATAATCTCGACATTATGAATCGATGTATCCTGAACGACGCCGTTGAGAAGGATCGCCGGCTTCCTCGTCACGTATCCGCCGCGATTCAAAATCTGGATCGGGCCGGCCTGAACGATGAAAGATGTCGAGTCCGAAACTGAATTGCCTGCGAGGTTCCTGGAAGTGAAGTTAAGCTTATGAGTGCCGTTCGTCAGCTGATCGGGCCATAGGAATGCAAGCTGCTCGTCGGTAATGTCGTACGCGGACCCCGGCACATGAATCGAAGTAGTGTCAACCGTGACAACAAAGGAAGATGTGTCAACCTTGCTCGCGAGAGACGAAAAGGCATAGACCGTCACGACGGGATGTTGGGTGTTAACAAGGCCTGATTTTGAATTTGGCAGGAGATGATAAATCGTGGGACTTCCCATATGAAGGATTGAATTGTTGTTATCGGCGGAGTTCTGGTATGGATTAAGGGGATCCGAAAGCCATCCCGTAGATGTCCCGTTCTCGTTGAATTTGTACTGGTAAGCCCCCGGTACGCCTCCGCCAATCTGGCCTCCAACGCTGAGCCGAGCCGTTTTGTACCAAATCCCTGTAGCCGGATCCTTCGTCATGGTGGACGGTGCTCCGGGTGAGATTACGCCGCTGGAATTCGGTCCCCAGCCGTTGAACTCGCCCGGCACGTAGACAACCGACGGGTTGTCCTGCGGCTTGTAATAAAAAGTCACATCGACACTGTCGGGGACTTGAGCAAACAGAGCGGTGGAAGTGAAGAGGAACAACGCTGCGATCACCGTTTTCATTCTACAAATCTCCTTTATAAATCGTGCACCCTACCATCCATTCCAACTTGTACCAAAGCAAGCGACGACGGTTTCGTGCAAAACACACTTGTTTTAAGAGTGAGACAAAAACGGTGCGGGCTATATTGAGATCACCACGCACCGCAGTTAAGGGAGATAGCACAGGTCTTGCACATTCCAGGAACTACGGACTTATTACCTTCATCGGACCTGCCCTTGAAGCCATTCTGCTCGGTTGATCGGTCGACAAAAACCCGCTCCCGTCCCGACATCGCTGCCGGGACAGGAGAACCGACGGGTGGAGAAGCAACCCGTGCAAAATCCCGTATACTTTTCAAAATCTCCTTAATCCATTCTCGTTCTCAGGCACATATGTCCGTCTTAGAACAGCGAATAAATGAACGGAGCAAGTGCCGAGCCTTGAGTGATCACGATAAGGGCACTGAGCGCAAGGAGCAAAAAAAGAATCGGCGCGAGCCACCATTTCTTGCGGACCTTGATGAACTGCCATAGCTCAGAGACGATCGATAACCTTCCCATAATTCTCCCGCTTTATGCTCCAAAACGAATAACAACAACTCTCAACAAACTTATCGCGGCTCAAAACTGTCTCTCCAGACTCTGCTTATCGGAAAATGTTTTCTCTCTCTTTTCCCAGTATGAATTTCTGGATTTGTCTATTTTTCGATTCATGAAATCCTTCCCGAACACTCTTGCCAACAATCCGGTCGGAGTCAGGGCTAGATAGAATAGGACGACCAGTATCAAGCGGGTCATCCCCCAACCGAGAATAATAGCGAAAGACATCCAGACCTTATTTAACGGTTTCAATCCGACCGGCGCCGCAAATGAAAGGGCTATAATCAGGGATCCGGCGCCTCCCCAGAATACGCCGGAGTCGTTTCCTTTGATGAAAAGAAAGACACCTATCGTCAGCAAAACCGGCCCGACGGTCAGACCGAACCTTTTGAGATCTTTCTTAGACTCTCTGATCTGTCTTATTTCTTCAAGCAACATCACTTTAAATCACCTGATCAATCCAGCTGAAATTCTTTCTTCCAGTCAGCATCGCTCTTCAACGGTCTCTGCTCTTCTTTGTTAAGTATGAAATTGCCCATAATAAGGTGATCGATATTCGTCCGCATGAAACACTTGTAGGCATCCTCAGGCGTGCAGACGATAGGTTCACCCCGGACATTGAAAGACGTGTTAATAATCACCGCGCAGCCCTGACCTTTTTCGAACGTGGAAATGAGGTCATGGAACAGCGGATTGGTTTCTTTATGGACGGTCTGGATTCTCGCGGAGTAATCTATGTGCGTCACTGCCGGAATATCAGATCGCACAACGTTCAGCTTGTCTATTCCGAACAATTGCTTCTCATCTTCGCTCATCTTCCTCCGGCGCTCCTTTTTCACATCGGCGACGAGAAGCATATATGGGCTCTCCCTGCTCAGCTCAAAATATTCGGAAACCTTTTCAACCAGGACGGCGGGAGCAAAAGGACGAAAACCTTCTCTGAATTTCACCTTCAGGTTCATCAGTGCCTGCATTTTCGGTGATCTCGCGTCGCCGAGAATCGACCTGCTTCCCAGCGCCCGCGGCCCGAATTCCATCCTGCCCTGGAACCAACCGATGACCTTTTCCCGGGCGATCAAATCCGCCGCTACTTTCGGAACCTCGCCGGACGGGATTTCATGGTACGCTATCCCGTCTTTTTTCAGAAATTCGAGGACCTCATGGTCAGAGAATTCCGGTCCAAGGTACGATCCGCGCTGGTGATCGGATTTGCCGTCGGCGATCCGCGGTCTATCGGCGTATCTATACCAACCGATGAGCGCCGCACCGACGGCTCCACCGGCATCTCCCGCTGCAGGCTGTATCCAGATATTCTCGAAAGGACCTTCGCGCAAGAGTCTACCGTTGGCGACGCAGTTCAGGGCAACCCCGCCGGCCATCGCAAGATTTTTCATGCCGGTTTCTTTGCGGACGTGCCTGCCGATCTTCAGGACAATTTCCTCGGTTACATCCTGAAGAGATCGCGCCAAGTCCATTTCCTTCTGAGTCAGTCTCGATTCGGGCTTTCTCGGATTTCCGCCGAAGAGCTGGTTGAACTTTCTATTTGTCATCGTCAGGCCGGTGCAGTAGTTGAAATATTTCATATTCAGCTTGAACGAGCCGTCTTCCTTTACGTCGATCAGTTCGTTCGTTATCAGGTCCCGGTACCTTGGTTCACCGTAAGGAGCGAGCCCCATTACCTTGTATTCGCCCGAGTTTACCTTGAAACCGGTGTAGTAAGTAAACGCAGAGTAGAGGAGTCCTAAAGAATGCGGGAACTTGATGTCGGCGAGTAACTCGATCTCATTTCCCCTGCCGATACCGTAGCTGGTGGTAGTCCACTCTCCGACTCCGTCCATCGTTATTAAGGCTGCTTCTTGAAACGGCGACGGGTAAAAGGCGGAAGCGGCGTGAGACTCATGATGCTCCGGGAAAATTATTTTGCCCTCGTAATTCAACTCTTTCTGAATATAGTCCTTCATCGAAAGTTTCTGCTTCAGCCACACCGGCATCGCTTTGATGAACGACCTGATACCTACCGGCGCATACGCCACATAAGTCTCCATTAACCTTTCGAACTTCAGAAAGGGTTTATCATAGAATGCGACCAGATCGAGATTCGAAACGTCGATGCCGGAGTTCTTGAGACAATAGTCTATCGCCTTGAATGGGAAATCGGAGTCGTGTTTCTTCCTCGTAAATCTCTCTTCCTGGGCCGCGGACAGGATTTCGCCGTCCCGCACAAGGCAGGCTGCACTGTCGTGGTAAAACGCGGATATTCCCAGGATATGCATATTACCAAACCCGAGAGAGAAGTCTTTGTTTCATTTCAATGCTTTCTGCAATTCGTCGCGAAGGGCAAGAGCGCCCAGGAAATTCGGCTGCAAAAAAAGCGCCTTCTTAATTGTCTCCAGCGCCTTCGGGTAATTTTTCTCATCCACATAGACGCCGGCCAAGTTATACCAGACCTGGGCGTCATCGCTATCGTACTTCAAGCTCTCGCTAAGGTGCTTCTTCGCGGAGGGGACACGGTTCTGAGAAAGGTCGATGATGCCAAGCCACTTTTCGGAAAAGGCCGTGGGCTGAACCTTATTCCTCCCGGCAAGATAGTAATAAGCTTTGCTGTAGTCCATGGCATGCAAAAGCACAGTCGCCGCATAGTCGTAATAATCGATGGACATCGGATACTGGCTCACCAACACCCTCATCACCCGGTCGAATTGCGTGTAATCGTCCCTCAACGCGTAATACTCTGCAGCATCTTTATGCACAACCACCCAGTCAGTTCCACCACTGACCAAATCATAAGCGAGCGTATCGATGAAATTCCTTGGGGCGAGCAATTTATAAATCGGGATCACATCCTGCTGCTTGATGTACGGCCAATCGTTTTTCAGGACCCTGATCCTGTATTCACCGATCACACTGTCTATTCTGGCAAAAGGGAAGTCGGATACAGTTATGCTGTCTTGTTGCCTGTCGGTGAGATCACGGGGCTTCGTTTTCGGGAGGGTTCCGGTTCTTTCCATCTCGTCATAATAGAGACGGCCGATGAGTTGATACCCATGGAGAGTCGGGTGAAGGTGGTCAGTCATCAGGTTATCACCCACGATATGATCCGGGCTGAACGCGTCGAAGGCCGAATCGATGTTCACAACCGGATAGTGAAACTCTTTGCCCAGTGCAAATATCTCTTCGTTCAAATCGGTAGGAGCGCGAAACCTGAGGGCGTCCAAATCTTTCGCCCATCTGAATAGCGAATCGGCAGCCCGATAGTCCTTCTCCGCCAGATTGGCTTCCGCTTGGCGATACACCGTATCTGCAGGAGGAAATTTGTTTTGGGTGATCGACACGAATGGAGGCTGATCCTTCAAGTTACATGCAAGCGTCCCCAGTATGACAGGCACATTTTGTTTCCTAGCCATTTCGAGAATGTCCGTCATGTTTCCTCTGAACTGATCAAGACCCTCCTCGTAGACTTTCGAATCGAGCCCGATATATTGGTTGCGCGCCATGCGTGCCATCAGAGTTCCGGTTGGAGCCTTTTTCGTTTCAAACAGTCCGGTGACCCTCTGCATCACATTTCGAAGGAGCTGGAAGGTCCTGAATTGCTCCAGATAAATGACGAGGTTGACCAGGGCTCTTGAAGTGCCGAAAGATTCCATCGAACCTACGCCCAGGGCGCCGTAGTATTCGTTGTTCCCTGCATAAACGAGTATCAGATTTGGTTTCTCTTTGAGAATGCCCGGCATGAAGTCGCGCATCGCGTAGCTGTTAATAGCAGTCATAGCACAGTTCACGACTTCGATCTTCGAATCGGGAAATTCAAGGGTGAGACGTTGCTGAAGATATCTTGAGAACGAGCCGTTGGGCAGAAACGGGTATCCGGCGGCGGCGCTCTCACCCAGCACGAAGATTCTGAAGGAGTTGGGTTTCTTCACAACGTCGAAGATATCCACATCGGAACGCGGAACGTCCGGCATATTATAAAAATACTTATGGGCAATTTGAGTATTGAGTATGTACTTGCCTTTCAGTGGGCTGACCCATTGCGTGTAGTCGTAGCCATAGTGAAATATCCTCAGCGCCAGCTCAAGGAGCACGAAGAAGATTACTGGAATGAGGACGGTGACAAGATAGAAAATTTTCCTGACCGGTTTCGGCTTGCTGACTTTCAAGGACTTTTCGATTGTTCCCTTCGGCGGCTTGATTTCTTTCGCCATGACTTCGCGAGTAAGCTTCTCCTGTTCTTTACGGTACGCTTTCTAAGTTCCCGGGCACTGGCGACAGCGCCTCGTTCCCGTATACTCAATCCCGGCCGCGACCAGCCTTTTATCGGAACCCACCAGCAACAAAGCGGGTCGCGGCCAACGACTCTACTACTTCAACAGCAGCATCTTCTTCACGCTGGTGAAGCTTCCGGCCTGCAACCGGTAGAAATAGACTCCCGTCGCCACATGAATTCCCGCATTGTTGCCTCCATTCCACATGGCGGAGTACTGACCCGGCTGGAGCACACCGTCGACCAGAGTCGCGATTTTCTGGCCGAGGATGTCGTAAATTTCCAGGGTCACTCTCTCCTGTCTCGGAATCTGGTACTGTATCGTTGTCGTCGGATTGAACGGATTAGGATAGTTTTGCGACAACTGATATGAGAGCGGGCGCGCTGGTTTTTCTCTTATTGCGGTAAGAGGTGAATTCGCCAGCTCGATGATTTTAGATTGGTAAGGCGCAAGGTTGACAGTGAGAGAGCCGAGGCTCTGCGGGGTAACAAACTGGGTTGTTGTGTCGAGAACGTCGTTCGCATACCACGGCTTCGTCGGGTCAAGGTGCAGTGTATCCACCGGAATAGTGAGAACGGTATTCACCACGTTGCTGTACATATTGTTCACGACTATTACCCTGCTGCTACCTGACATCCTAAGATAAGCATAAATCGAGTCTCCGGCTAAGCTCTGTAGCCTCATGAATGAGCCTTGTTGTAACGCAGGATTGCTGTCGCGAATGTGGATTAAGTTCGTATAGAACGGATTCAGGTTATTCGGATCGCTCCAATCTATGATGTCTCGCTGAGCCGTTTCCCCGACTTCCTGGCCGGAATAGATCAACGGTGTTCCCGGGAGGGTATAGAGGAAAGCCGCTGCCATTTTGGTCTGCGGGACGCTAAAGAGATCGATAAACCTGGTTTCATCGTGATTCTCCAGAAATCTGAACGGCCGGACGTAGGATGGGTAGCTGGGAAGCCTGTACCAGTTTATCAGGCTGTCCAACTCCGAAACGGTGGAAACATGGCTCATCGTCGATTGCAGGAGCGAGTACAGTGACCAATCATATCCACTATCGAATTTCTTGTCGAAGTATTGGAGTCCGGTCGCATCGCACTCACCCAGCAAATAGATATCCGGTTTGATCGCCTTTAGTTCCGCCCGCATGCTTTGTAGAAAAGCAGGTCCAGATGGTCGCGTATCGTTGATTCCCCAGGCAACGTCGAACCTGTAACCGTCTATGTCGAAATTTTCCACCCAGTACTTCAGCATCCTCAGAAGATACTGTCTCACCCAAGGGGCCTCGTAATTTATGTTGGGGAGATCCCACCAGGAAAAGAGAAAATTGTAAGTGCCGTTCGAATTCCATTCGTAGAAATCATGATATGGGGAATAGCTTCCATACTTGAAAGCATCCTGCATAAAGGGATGTACGGCGGAAGTATGGTTGATCACCATATCGAGAATTACCTTGATCCCTTCCTGGTGCGCAGCGTTTACAAGATTCTTCAGGTCGGTCTTCGTACCATAGTCGGGATTCACACCATAATAGTCGGTAACGTTGTAACCGTGAGGCGACGCCGCCGGATAGATCGGCATCAGCCAGATGCAGTTTACTCCGAGCTGTTTGAGTTCGGGCAAACGACCGGTGACAGCCTTAAGCTTGCCGGTGAGACTCAGCGATCTGACGTATATCTCGTAGACCACCGCCGTATCGACCCAGCCAGGATGCCAGGTGGTCAAATCTACGGTGTGTGCCTGACCCGAATCGACGACGACAATCCCGCGCGCCCACGACGTATCTTTGCTCGTGGCGGCGGTCACGTTGAAATAGTATTCACCGTTCGCTACCGGTGAAGTGTAAGATGCCGTTGCGGTATTCGCGCCCGTGAGGTTTACCTGAGCAGGATTGGACGGATCCGGCGTCCAGGAGAACGTTACCGGAAGGCCGTCCGGATTGGTCGAAGAGCTCGCATCCATCGTCACGACGTTGCTGCTGATTGAATATTTGATTATGATATCCGTCGAGTGATCGGCGTGGTAATCGAAATAGACTCCCTTGCTCGTAGTGGTGACGGAGGATTTCGTCACGGAGACGGTGATCATATTGTTTCCGTCGGTCAGGGG
>JAJYJD010000297.1 GCA_021789755.1 Bacteroidota bacterium | reverse complement strand
CATAATTCAGGCCAATGAAATCGGTTGTCATATCATAACCGTTACCAACGATTTAATAAAAAAGATGAGTCTCTTTGGAAAAGACCTCAACGAGTACTCGCTCGACACCGTTAAAATGTTCTTCAACGATGCCAAATCGGCCGGGTACAAGCTTGACGTGAAGAGAGCATCCGTGTCGAAGTGAACATAGGCATCGGCTTTTCTTATCTCAACATCCGTGTCGCTCGACGGCAGGGGTTCGTCATTATTGTGTGATCTACGAATTTCTCCGGCAGTTAAAATTGCCTTTCGGCAGCATTATCTGCCTGCAGCATCGACTAACCTGAAAGAAATGAGCCCAAGAATGTGCAGGAGGACCTTATTGTCGGCTTTTATCCTGTGTGTGGTCTCCATGCCGGCCTTCGGACAGCATCTGAAGACGTTGTCGAAACGAGGTAACCGCACGCAGATCATCGGGACATCACTTTTTAGGGGTCATCTTCGCTCGACGATGTCCATGCTCTTTGCCGCCGTAATTATGCTGCTAAGCCTTGAGCCGGCTCAGTGCCAGAACCGCCTTACCGCTCAATCGCTCGATTCAAGTAAGACGATTGGACATCTGCTTACTCGTGGTCCGGTGTCGGAAAGCTTCTCTATGCACCAGCTTCCTCTCAAACTGAATCTCGCTGGCATTGGCTCTGGAGACGCGGGATTGCCAGGCGATTTCCGTTCATCCAAAGTGATTCATGAAGATGCCAGTCCGCTCATGATGCTATCTGTAAAGCCGGTTTCCCAGAACCTGTTCCACGTTAATCCCCTCAAAGTTGCCGGTGTAAGTGCAGTGGCACTCGTTGGGCTCTTTTATCTCGAGCGCTACCAGGAGCAGGCATGGTGGCACGGACACACCACCCAGTTCCGGTTTGTTAATGATGGAAGTTTTGCGGGGAATTTCGATAAGCTGGGCCATACTTTCGGCGCTTACATCCAGAGCTCTGCCGTGACCAATGCTATGGAATGGTCCGGTTTCGATCCAAAGACAGCCGCTTACATTGGATTTGCTGCAGCGCTTCTACAGCAAACCTATATCGAAGTCAACGATGGCGTGACCAAGTTCTGGGGGTTTAGTCCTGGCGATATGTTCTCGAATATCATAGGCTCGGCCTATCCCCTTGCGCAGACAACATTCCCGGAACTGAAGCACTTCACTCCCAAGTTCAGTTATCACACGTCGACACAGTATAAGAAAGTCCACTGGGCTCAAAGCTACATCGATGATTACGAAGGTTTGACGTTCTGGATGAGCGTCGACGTGCATCACTACCTGCCGGCTTCGATTAAGCCTTACTGGCCGAGTTTTCTTAATCTCGCGCTTGGTACGGGCCTTAGAAATTATGTCGAAGAGGAAAGTTGGCAGCATACTGTATTTATCTCCTTCGACATCAATATGCAGAAGCTTCCGGGCAACGGTCCGATCCTGAGCACCTTGAAAACCGTGTTGAATTACGTTCACTTGCCGATGCCCGCCTTGATGGTCTCTCCGAAGATTGTTGGCGTGGCTCTTAAGTTCTAAGCGAGATGCGGATGCGGCTTTACTGCCGGCAGTGATTTTCGATTTCGGTGGTTCATGAAAGCCGCACTAGGTAGCAAACAGAAGACAGTAAGTAGAAAGAGGACGATATGGAAGGACAAGAAAGGAATGTGTACAGAGGATTTAGGGATTTAAAGGTATGTCAGCTTTCTCATAAACTGACCCTTCAAGTCTTCGAAGCCGCGAAGATATTTCCGAAGGAGGAGAAATATTCGCTGGTGGACCAAATAAAAAGCTCCTCGCGTTCGGTATGTTCAAACTTAGCTGAGGCATCGCGCAAGGGGAAGCACAAAGCTGTCTTTGCGAACAAAGTCACCGATGCCATGCAAGAGGCGTCGGAGACCCAAAACCGGCTCGAGTTCGCTGGTGCCCGCAAGTACATCTCTCAGGAATTGTTCGAAGGCCCTGATGATGAATACGAAGATCTCATAGCTATGCTTAATTCCATGGAGAGGAATGTTGACAAGTTCTGCTTCTAGTGCCATTCCAACTAATTTTAGCAAACAATGTGCGGCTAAAATTATTGTTGGAATGAGCACCTCGCCAAATTTTCCTTTGACGGGATTAGCAAATGATAGTTGGATGAGCACTAGCAATCCCAACTTCTCATCTTCCGATCTTCCCAACTTCCCCTTAGGGGTCCTTCGGCTCATCCTGCTCGCCGTGCTCATGCTTGCCATGTCGCCTGAAGCCTTTGCCAAAGGGAAGGCTGAAGGAGAATCGCCCAGGAGGGCTTTCCCGACAGGGCTCGGTCTCATCATTTCTTTCACACCTTATTATTCAACTCTCTCGGACGAATCGCTGCAGAACTATGCGCTTTCGGTAGGACTCACTTACGATATAGATCGTAGAATTGAGCTGCGACTTACATTCTATACCGGCGAGGAGGTTGTCGCGAGCGATCCGTCGCGTCTGGTTTCCGGAAAATTGCTCATGGGCGCGGGAAGCATTGGCGCTGTGTACCACTTTGCTTACTTCGGCCGATTTCGGCTCTATGGGGGCGGCGGTATCGACCTTCAAACGATCCTGAATGGTGCGCAGAAAGGATATAACGGGAACGGCTTCCAGCTTTCCGCGGGGACGGAGTATCTGCTGGACCGGAATATCTCCCTTTCCGGCGGCTTGCTTTTCAAGAGATCCTATTACCGAAGCTTTGTCAACAACGGCAACTGGAGTTCGCTGCAGCCGAGGTTTAACGACAGCTGGATCGGACTTACACTTGCGGTCAATGTCCATTTCGATTAGCGAAAATGGTTCCTGGTCCGTAGTCGAACATCCGGCTCAAAAAGGCGGATTCGGAGTTCTTAGTCCCTGGTTCGTGGTTCCGGGTCGGGAGGAGCTCCGAAGCCTTTGTGTCCTCCGCGGTTTCGAATTCGACAGCGTGTCTTACCCCCTCGGCTACATTTTTCCTCCCAAAGTTTCCTGCCTTCCGTCTTCCGCATCTCTTACTCTGCCAGTCCCCCTCTCTCCCGGTCCCAAATTCTCCTTTCCCCCGGTCCCCATTTTCCCCCTTTCACCTCCTGTTAACTCTTACTAAATTCTTTTATCGCATCCCGCCTGAAGTCAAGCGGTGACAGCGGAAAAAATCTATGAGACTGTCTGCAGATATGCTATTTCGCACAGAATGACTAAATCCGATTTCCGCCTCGGAATATTGGGCTGCGGGAAGTGGGGACTAAACCACGTCAGAACAGCGAATGAACTCTTCGGCGTTGAGCTGGCACTCGTTGCCGACAGAAATCCCCTTGCGGCAGACAAAGTGGTACAGATCTCCCGCTCGATAAAGTTTACATCCCATCCTGAGGAGATAATTGAAAGTCGTGACATCAATTCCGTAATAGTCGCCACCCCGGCAGAAACTCACTTCGAATTAGCCCGGAAGCTCCTCCAAAAAGGGAAGAACGTTCTCGTCGAGAAACCGATCACACTCGAGTTGTCGGATGCCAGGCAGCTCGTCGCGCTGGCGGACGAGAAAAAACTGAAACTCATGGTAGGGCATGTTCTCCTCTACCATCCGGCAGTTCTGAAATTGAAAGAGCTTCTCACAGCCGGGAAGATCGGCAAGCTGCAGTACATCTATAGCAACAGGCTGAACTTCGGCACAGTCCGGACGGAGGAAAATATCCTCTGGAGCTTTGCGCCGCACGACATTTCAATCATACAATATCTGACCGGCTCCAAACCCGAATCTGTCTCCGCGAAAGGAGCCTCGTTTCTCCAGGAGAATATCGAAGACTCGACGATAACATATCTCTCATTTCTCGGCGGCATCCACGCGCACATCTTCGTAAGCTGGCTCCATCCGTTCAAAGAACAGAGGTTGGTGGTGATTGGCGACAAAGGTATGATCGTTTTCGAGGACAGCGCACCGAAAGACAAGCTCCGGTTTTACCCGAAGGGCTTCAACAGGAACGGCGGAAGGCTGGAAAAGTTCGACGGCGATTTCGAGGTCATCCGACACGATGACAAGCAGCCACTCGCCGAGGAGCAGCTGCATTTCTATAAATGCGTTATTGAAAATAAGCAGCCTCTCTCTGACGGCAAGCATGCCCTGGAGGTTCTGGAGATACTCAAGATGGCTGAAAGGAGCTTGAAGGAGAGCGGGGAACGTAATTCTAAATTTTAAATTTTGGATTTTGAATTAAATCGACCGGCGGAATTATGAATCAGGAACTAACTGATAAGAATTATTACATCAACGAGAATGCGGTCGTCGACGAGAATGTGGAGATCGGTGAAGGAACGAAGATCTGGCATTTCGCGCATGTCCAGTCGGGAGCGAAGATCGGACATCACTGCACGATCGGGCAGAATGTGAACGTCGCCAACAATGTGACGATCGGGAATTACGTCAAGATC
>JAJYJD010000296.1 GCA_021789755.1 Bacteroidota bacterium | reverse complement strand
GATACCACTAGCGGGCTACAAGTTTGTCGGGCCGATAGCCGATAATGCGCTCGACTATTACGACTACAAACTTCTGAAGACATTCAGAAAGGACGGCGTAAAGGTTTACGAGATACGGGTGATCCCGAAGTCGAGAGTCGTCCCACTGTTTATAGGCAAGATTTCAATTGCAGACTCATCGTATGCCGTTATGGGAATCGACCTTCACCCCAACGAGGCATTCAACATCCCGTTCATAAGCCAACTCGAGTTGAATTACGGTCAGCGTTATTCGTTGTACGACGATAAGTTCTGGATGCCGACGGACATCACGCTCAATTTCGGAGCCAAGGTGGGTTTTGCCGGGATTTCTATTCCTAAAATTGTATTTGACCAGACATCGGTGATTTATGATTACCGGATAAACGGAGGAGTGCCAGATTCTGTCTTCGCAAAGCCGCTGGTGGTCGTCGATTCCTCCGCGGCGAAGTACGACTCGACCTTCTGGAGAGGACACGAAATCCTTCCGCTCACGGCAGTCGAAGGGAGGGCTTACAAAACACTCGACAGTTCGGAGACTCTTGAGAAACAGTTCAAACCGACGGGTGCGACGGTGTCTCTTCTCGGAGGCGGTGGTATAACCTCTGCATTGAAATACCTGGACGTAAGGTTCGACAGAGTCGAGGGCTTGTTCCTCGGAGGAAGCTACACTTACAGAGCGGGGACGAAGAGGACAAGTTTGACGCTCTCCACAGGAGGCGCGTCGACATCTTCATCGGAGAATGGTTGGAGTGTCAGCGCCGCCGCGGGATATGGAATATCGGACAGGCTGTTCAAGTGGCATATGGGGGCGGCATACCCGCTCCAAGCGGGAGAAAGATTCGAGCTGGGAGCAGAGGCTTATAGGGACATCGCACATTTTCCGGATGGCGATTTCTATCCTTCAATTATCACATCCCTTTTTTCGCTCTTCGGACGGAACGATTACCGCGACTACTACATGACTTACGGTTGGCGCGCATATTTGAGCGCAAAACCGATCGAGAGATTCACAGCAAAGATCAGCTATCTGTCCGAGAAAGAAAGCACCGCACTGCAGCACACGGATTTCAACATCGTGTCGTTTGGCCACGTATATCGACCGAATCCCCCGATAGACGACGGTCAGATGCGGAGCGTGCAGCTTGACCTGAGATATGGAGAATCAAAGGTTCCGCTCGGGCTCGTGCCGGTGAACGCGGTGGAGCTGTCAGCGGAATACGCTTCGTCGGCTATTTTGAGGAGCGACTTCGATTTCGGCCGCTACTATCTCACGGCGTCGTATCACTTTCCGACTTTCCTGCGGAGTTATCTTTTTCCGCCGCAGTTGGACGTCATGTTCGCAGGCGGAATCTCGACCGGGACGCTTCCTCCGCAGAGAGAGTTTGTACTCGATTCACAGCTCGGCCGGTTCGCAACGTTCGGAGTCCTGCGGACCGCCTATCCGCGAGAGTTTGTCGGCGATAAGTTTGTCATGGTAGCAATCGAGCACAATTTCCGGAACGTTCCGTTCCTTGCGCTCGATATACCTTTTCTCTACAAGAGCGGCATCGAGCTCCTTGTCGATGGAGCGGCAGGCCAATCGTGGCTTAACGGGGTCTCAAGGACTAACGGCTGGTACTACGAGGCGGGAATCGGTTTAGGAAAAATCTTCGGCCTCATCCGCGCGGACCTGACGTACCGGCTAAGCAAGCCCAACAATCTCTTCTTTTCAGTGGGTATGAGCAGTATACTCTAGCGGCACTTTGGGTTCGGAATCGGGTGACGGATCAAGGGAATAATGGAATCATGGATTGTTCGCACGGCGCTGTGGGCGCGAGATATTTGCAGCTGAAGATTTAAACGAACAACCAGCCCGTACGGGCCGGATATTTTTGGGCACGTATTGAGATTTGAAATCATGGCGGATAAATTCGAACGAGAATATAGGTGATCAAATCATGAATATGGATTGAGCATGCGCTTACCTTGGATTAACAGGAGATTCGTCGAGAAGCGGGCTTCGAAGATCACGGAAGCGGACGTGAAAAAGGCGGTCGACGAATCGGATGCGGTCCGGAACAAATTCGAACACGCAGGTCCTTTGGGGAGATACATGGAAGACGTCAGGCTGTTAATCTCAATCGTAAGAGACTATTGGACGGGTGAATACCGCACCATCCCGTGGTGGGCGATATCCGCGATCGTGTTCACACTCCTTTATGTTGTAAGTCCCGTCGACCTGATTCCCGATTTCATACCGGTTATCGGGTACCTGGACGATGCCGCTGTGGTGTCGGTATGTCTGATGCTCGTAGAACAGGAGCTCCACACGTACAGGGCATGGAAAGAGAAACAACCCGCCAACAGGCCTTAGCGCCATTTAGCACTCGTTGGTGACTTTCCTTATATTTAATCCATCATGTTGAGACTACTTACAGCCGGAGAATCGCACGGGAGGGCGCTCGTCGGAATTATCGAAGGAGTCCCCTCCAATTTGGAATTGACGGCAGAATACATCAACCATCAACTCTACCGCCGCCAGCAGGGTTACGGCCGCGGCGGAAGAATGAAGATAGAGACAGACAAAGTCGAGATATTGAGTGGCGTGAGGCACGGCAAGACGCTCGGCTCGCCGATCTCGCTCGTTATCTGGAACCGTGACTTTGCCAACTGGGGGGAGAAGATGGCGGCGGAACCGGTGAACAAAGAGTTTGAAAAAGTCTCCATCGCCCGGCCGGGTCACGCCGACATGGTGGGGAAGTTCAAGTATTCGTTCGACGATATCAGGAACGTGATCGAACGCTCGAGTGCGCGTGAGACTGCGATGCGTGTCGCGCTGAGTGCGGTGGCGAGGAAGCTCCTCGGCGACCTCGGGATAAGGATCGGCGGGCACGTGATCTCTATCGGCGGCGCCGGCTTCAAAGACAGGGAGAAGCTGGACTCGATGCTTCTCAAGATTATGAGCCGGAGAAATGGAGCGGAAGAGATTTCCGATGCCACAGAAAGATCCGAAGTCCGGTGCCTCGATGAAGAAATCGCGGCGAAGATGGTTCAGCAGATAAAGCGCGCGAAGAAGCTCGGCGACACGCTCGGCGGTGTAGTGGAAGTTTTCGTCACCGGGTTGCCGATCGGACTCGGAAGCTATGTCGAGTTCGACCGAAAGCTGGACGGCCAGCTGGCACAGGCTCTGATGTCGATACACGCGATAAAAGGTGTGGAGATCGGAGAAGGGTTCAAGAACGCGGTAAAATACGGCTCTGAAGTCCACGACGAGATGCTCCTGAAGAACAGGAAGATCGTCAGGCCGACAAACCGTGCAGGCGGGCTCGAAGGCGGAGTCACGAACGGTGAGCCCCTCTGGCTTCGCGCTGCAATGAAGCCGATCTCGACTCTGATGAAGCCCTTGAGAAGCGTGGATCTATCGACGATGAAACAGGTCGAGTCGCGGCGCGAGCGCTCCGATTTCTGCGCCGTGCCTGCCGCAGCCGTTGTCGCTGAGAACGTCGTGGCTCCTGTCCTGGCGAATGCAGTTCTCGAAAAGTTCGGCGGAGACAGCTTTGATGAATTGAGAACCCGGTTCACAAAGGAGGCGTTCTTCGGTTAATGCCGCAGCGCAGGCTGGGATATATCGACCAGTTCAGGGGGCTTGCAACGGTTTTCATGATAGAGACGCATGTGTTAAATGCGCTCCTTCTGACATCTCTTCGGGGGGAATTTACTTTCAAGGCGGTTGATTTCCTGAACGGCCTGGTTGCGCCGTCTTTTCTGTTTGTTGCAGGCTTCTCGTTTACGCTGGCGCTCAGCAGAAAAGGAGACGCTTACCGTAAGTTTTCGCCGGAGCTGGTCAGGCACCTGAAGCGTCTTCTATTCATCTGGATCGTGGGATACTTCATACACATCCCCTTCTTTTCCCTGCGCAAGTCGCTCTACCAGACTTCTCCCGCCGGAGTTCTGGCGTTCACCTCGGTCGACATACTTCAATGCATCGCTGCAACGCTATTTCTGCTTCACCTGTTGCGCGTGACTGTGAAAAGCGACAGGCTGTTTAACGCGATTATATACTCGCTCTTTGCAGTGCTTGTGCTCGGGGCGCCTCTTGCCGGCTGGTTTGATTTTACAAAGTCTCTCCCGCTCGTGTTTGCGCAATACTTCAACCGGCTTAACGGATCGCTCTTCCCTCTCTTCCCATGGGCAAGCTTTCTCATCGGCGGAACCATCAGTTCGCAGTTCATTACGAATCATTCCGACATGTCCACCGGTAAGGTGGAAAGAACTGCGCTGAGAAAGATTATGTGGGTCGGCGCCGGTACGGCCGCGGCGGGGCTGTTGTTCTCTATCATCGAGAGACACTTCAATGTCGAGCCGCACTTCACGGATTATTCGCCGATGTGGTTTGCGCTGAGATTCGGGGTTCTTCTGCTGATCCTATACTC
>JAJYJD010000295.1 GCA_021789755.1 Bacteroidota bacterium | reverse complement strand
ATCCAGCGACGTACTGAAGAGAATTCGCGCCACCTTGTCCACCTTGGCGCTCTTTGCCGCGCCGTCTTCATATCGATGAACCCGGTTCCAGCGATTGGTGCGTCGATAGGTGTTGAGGAGTAACTCGGCCCGCAACTCCGTTTCCTTTTCATCGCGGCGCTGCTCATGGAGCCAGCCGGATTGCGGCACACGGATCCCGTCGGGTCCGTCGTGCCTGGCGACGAGCCGTTGGAGGGGTAATTGCAGTGCGAGCGGCAGCTGTTTCTGCAGACGCTGATAAACCGGGATTCCCCAAAATACGAGACTCCCCGGGAAAGGGAGCAGGTGCAGTTTGCCGTCAAGATACCTTTGCCTCACGAGAACCGGCAGACTGCCGAAGGGCGCAAATGTCAACAGATATTTCACGTCGTCGAAGGAAGAGTGTTCGGTGACTACGAATCGCCTTGTCCAGGCGGGGAGCGGCTCATCATTCCAGGAAGGGAAACCGGGATTCTTCGGCGAAGGGAGAATACGAAAACCGGTTCGCATAACTTGCGCTTCGTCATTCGCATCTTCATCGTACGCCGCGTGCAAAAGGTTCGAGATAAACGCGACGGCATCTCGCCCGGGAATTTCTTGTCCGGGTGCGGAGTAAAACGATTTCCAAAAAGCGCGTTCGGGGCCCTGTTCACTTGAGCCGAAAAATGTCCAGCGAACACGGCCCATATCATCCTGAGTCCTTGAGAGAGCTAAAGGGAGAAGAGTCACGTAGCGTTCGTGATCGAGGTGACCGGCGCGTCCCGCGATTTCGGCCGGCCAGTAAGGGTTATCTTCGAGATTCCTCCGCCGGTGTCCGGCGATGTGATGTGCGGGCATCCCCCGTCCCAGCTCGATCAACTGTCCCAGGATTTGCCTGCCAATATTCCAGAAACCCGGGGTGAGCTCGAACTCCTGCTCGACTTCAGACACATGCCAGCCATACGGATCGTCTTCCGAGAAAACCGCATCCACGGAGCCGTACGGGCTGCGGCCCAATCGCGGAGGCGGCATAAATTCAGAGTAGGCCGGAATGGGATAACTGCCCGCGCCTTCAAACCACGGGTAACCAGCGATCAATTGTTTCCATCCAGGTGAATCACTTGTATTCATGGGTTAATACTCCATCGGAGAGGAACAGCAGAGATTGTGAGTATGATGAACGGGACCTGCCCCATATCGTTAATACCGAGACTAACTTAGTAATCCTGTCAGTCATTACCAAACCGACAGAACTGCAACCCCCGCTTCAGGGAGAGCAAGATTTTCCCCTCTTCCAGCACACCTTTCGGGTTAGCCCAGTCGGCTTAAGTTCGAAGCGCCCACGCGGTCACGGCATCGCGCGGCAGTTATTCCGAGAGACCCTGCAAAACGCGCGCCCCGCCGTGACTGCCAGAACCGGGCGTACACCACTTCCACGACGAAGCAGACTACGTCATAAGGATCAACGACTTTATCGGCGCGAGCTTATCGCCTCAAACCTGCGATAGAGTTATCATTCAATGAGCCCGCGTTTCATTTTCTCGTCCTTCTTCTCTCTCTTGGCGGCCCTTTTTTCTTTCATGGTTTTTGCCGGTTTCTTCTTCGAGTCTTTTTTACTTACCTGGCCTTTGCCCATGATTTTCTCCTCCTCATGTTTAGGTTGGCATGATTTGAGCAGTAATACGGTCCCATTTATTCCTGACATTACGGGACGATTACACTGGACTATGATATGCAGAAAAACAGAAATGCGCAGTAAATCAAAAGGATGAAAAAGGGACTAAATCGCCTGCGCGGGTTGACGAAAGTAGCAAAGCGACCGATGGGGCGATCCCACAATTTACTACTAATTATCGAGCCCTGGATCCCGGCGAAGTGTCGACAAAACAAAAAAAGTCCCGCCACGATCGCTCATGACGGGACTCGAAAGGAACAGTAACTGCGGAATACCTATTTCATAAGGACTAATTTTCTTACCGACACGAATCTCTGCCCGTTGCTGCCCTCGGCTATCATCCTGTAGAAGTAAACGCCACTTGCGTATCGGGACGCGTTGAACTCAACGTTGTACACTCCGGCGTTCTGCTGTCCATTCACCAGCGTCGCAACCTCCCTGCCAAGTATGTCATAGACCTTAAGCGTGACATTGCTTGGCGCTGAAAGTTTATAGCTTATCGCTGTTGTCGGATTAAACGGGTTGGGATAGTTCTGACTGAGCGAATAAGCGGCCGGCACCTGGGCTTTCCCCTCCACACCCGTCACGATCCCGGGCACTTCGAGTATACTCCATCCCATATTGTTGCCGTTATGGATTTCGGTCATCGTGTGTTCCGGATCGACGTCGGCCCATACGTGGACGAAGTCTCCGGAGTGAATGAACCTGGTGTTAACGGTCGAAGGCGCTATCCACTGGAAAGTAAGTATCTGCGAACCCCTCGAAGGGATATAGGAAGGCGTGGAGAACACGCTGTCTCCGGTCAGGCTCTTGATGATCGTGCCTCCATTCCCCGGATTACCGACGTAGAAGCTGACCTGGACCGTCGTGTCAGTCGGGATAAGGCTGTAATTGTGTATCCGGACAGTCGTCGTCACGGTATCGCCGGGGGCGGGATTGGACGGAGTCGAGAAAATTTCCTTTGTCTGGTAAATCTTTTCCGGATCCTGGACCGCGAAACCTTCCTGCGGCCAGTACCGATACGGGAGAGCCAGAGCGGGGTCCGGCGCGTGGCCGTACCTCTGCTGCCACCACGTCTCCGTGCCTCCCGGCGCAGAGAGGACCGGCTGGACAGCATAGTCAATCACAAGAGCGCCGTTGTCACCCCAGTATGAATACGGTGTCACGATATACTGGTCTTCTCCGAGTGACTGGTTTATCGGGCCGAGATTCACGGTCAGGCCTAAAGTGCTTGTGACAGAAGATGTATGAGACGTCAAATTGGAATTGCTGTAGTCTCCGCTGACTCCCGCGGAAACCGACGCTCCGATTCCGCCGAAACTCCCGCCGACCGTAGCAGTTGCCGACACGTTCAACTTGAAAGTCTCTGTTTCTGAGACATTGCTGCTGGTGAAATCCGAAGTGGTCAGTGACCAGGAAAAATTCCCCGTGCCGAGCTCGAAGCCGTTCGAAAGAGAACCCTTTATTTTTTTCATCATGTAGGGATTATTTGCCAGAGAATCGTATGTCAGGTATGAAAGCACGTTGCCTACCACGTGATCCGGAATAAAAGAATATGCCGTCCAGCTTTCCGTGTCGAACCATTCTCCCTGAGGAGGACTCGGGACGGTAACCAGCACGTGTCCCCTCACCTGCCCGCTGTCGATGACGGGATATTCCCAGAGATCATAGTTATCGACAATGGCATAAATCTCGTCCTCCTGTTGAGCGCCTACGTTGACGGTTACGGTACTCGTATACGAAGAGTTCTGGTCCTTGCTGAAATCCTGGCCGTAGTGAGTGTCAAGGCTCGCCTCGACCTTGGCACCGAGGTAGCTGGCACTTCCGGATAGCGAGGCCCCAACGCCCCACGATGACGTGACGTTGGTTTCCATCATGTCTGTGTTCGTCGTCGATTGATTGTATGTGGTCACGAAAGTTCCGGCGTTCTTCCCGCCGTTGAAGACGTCGCATATGTCGTAAGATGTATCGTTGAAAACGTCGAACTGGACCGGCGGCGCGTTCAATATCACGAGCGGCTGCACAATGTTCGTCTCGTAGAAATGAGTCGGGATGCCGAGTTTCAGTCCCCCGTTTATGTCGCAAAGGGCCAGGTCGAAGTGACGCCGCCAATCGGGATTATCACTCGTGTATTCCGGCATGTAAGCCGGGATTGTCGCCTTGACGGAGAGATCGTAGGAGGTGTCCGTGGAGCCCAGAACATTGACAACCATCTCCTGTAGTGCCGTCGTACCGTTATCGTTGTAGAAGTTGCGCAACACGACTACGTCGGCATGGCTGTCTTCATCGACGTCTCCCACTTTGACGAAGCTTGTCGAATAGAGGTAGTCCGAATTATCGCTGGCTCCCGTTACATAAGTATTGGACATTTGGACAGGCAGGAAGTAGCTGCCGTTTGGATGAGCCGCCAGGACGAAAATTTCGTTCTGTGCGCCAAGAACGATTTGTTCCTTGCCGGTGGCATTGAGGTCGCCGCAGTCGAGGCTAATCCCCGCCCCCTGGTTCACGGCAAAGGAAGCGTAGCTCGAATCGAAGGAGACCGAGATTGTGTCGAGCGCGGAATCGGCGCCGGCAATATATACAGCCGCGTTCGACCCGTCGTTCATCGCCAGCACCAGACCGTAACTGCCGTTCCCGGCGAAATCTCCGGATGCCATCAGAAGCTGCAGAGGATTGTAATTGCTGGGCTGGCTCGACGTGGGAAGGTCTTTCTCTCCATCCGCGACGAGAGTGGTTCCGCCGTTGAGACTGAAAAGCCTGATATAGAGCGTACCG
>JAJYJD010000294.1 GCA_021789755.1 Bacteroidota bacterium | reverse complement strand
CATCATCGCCATGTTTCTCGTGCCGTCGCCTTCCTCAGACAGGCAGGTCACAACTTCGTCGATCAGACCGATTTGCGCGGCGATACAGTTTAATCCCTTCTTCATCACATCGAACTTCCATTCATCCTTCAACAAGGCAGCAAGATACTCCTGCCACCCTTCTCTCAACGGAAAAACTTCCATGAATCTCTTGTAGATATCTGGGGTATGATCGTATACCGAGATCAGGTCTTTCATCGAATACCTGACCTTGTCGAGGCTGTGCGGTACTGCCACACATTTCTGCGGCATCAGAGGGCAGGTGATCGACTCTCTCTGCGAAGAGAATTCAAAAAACTTCCTGCACATGGAACAGTAGTACTTTCCGGTGTCGCTCTTCCCGATGATATCGATCTCGTCGAGGAAAATTTTCTGCCCGATGCCGAGCTCGTCCTTGAGAACCTCCATCGCCGGGCCGAGTATTGGAAAGAGTTTTCTCTTATCCCAGACTTTACCCAGGTCGGTTATCACGAACACGATTCCTTCCGGCGTGATGCGCTGGGCAGTCTCGCTTCCGCTGACGGTTATTATAAAACTCTTCAGCGTCTGCAGCGGCTCGTGCTTATACTCGAAGCGCCATTCATCGAGAAAGCGGATGTATGCTTCAGCCCATTTCCGCCCGATAGCTTCGGGTTTGTCCCCGGCAAGGAAGTTCATCATCTTCTGCGGAACCTTCGGATAGAAAAGACCGAACTTCTCGATGCTTACCGTCGATTCGGGCCGCATAACCTCGACTGGTACGGGTGTGTTGATGCACATCTTGGACATGTATGGACAGACGGGCTTGTCCATATCGAAAAGGAGTTTACATGTCACGCACCAGTATTTGTTCGAAGCGGAGTAGACACCCGCCGGCATTTTCTCTACGCGCTCCATTATGGCTTGTTTATCCATCATCATAATTTCAAACACTCCGGTTTTTGTTTTCAGTATTTCCGGGCCGGCCCCTCCGATCAGTTTCTCCCCTGATGCCGGACCGCAGTATTTCATTCGTATGATGCCCTGACGGAAGAAAGGATGCAGCGGCAACTTCGCAAGCTTATCTACGGCGGTTGTATTAACTTTGTCGTTGGAGACGATATTGACGTCGTGCAAAGAAACCTGCGGTTGTGAAGTGTGGTATGAACCATGTCCCGCATATGTTCACGCGAACCGGGATTTCCGTCCCGGCATCTTATTGGAAAACAATTCCGCGGTGTTCTCATTCCGATCGACCCCGGTTACCCGTACCGTGAATAACAGAAGCAAACGAGCCGGCTGACCGCGGCACTGGCCGGCCTGAAAAACAAACGGCGATAATATGAGCGATATTCTGCTGGAGGTCAAAGATTTCAATGTAATATTGGATGGCTCTCCAATAATATCAGACCTGGATTTCAGCCTAAACGAAGGCGAGTTCCTCACGATACTCGGACCGAACGGCTCCGGTAAGACCGTTCTTCTCAGATCGCTCCTCGGACTCGTCCCCCATAGCGGCCAGTTGAACTGGCACAGGAAGCCGCGGATCGGTTACCTTCCACAGGGACTGAACCAGATGTCCGTCCGGGACATGCCACTCACCGTGAAAGATTTCTTCAGCCTCAAGAAGCTCAAATCCGCGGAGGTGACGGCAATTCTCTCGCTCGTCGGACTGGAGAACGCGGTCATGAACAAGAAGGCCGGTTATCTTTCGGGCGGGGAATTTCAAAGGATGCTCGTCGCGTGGGTTCTCGCATCGCAGCCGAACATATTGTTCCTCGATGAACCGACGGCTGCAGTCGACATCGCGGGCGGCGAAACGATTTACTCGCTGTTGAAGGATATCTGGAAGAGACAGAACCTGACCATTCTCAACGTTACGCATGATCTCAACATCGTGTATGCGCATTCGACTCATGTGCTTTGCCTGTCGAGGTTCGGTCATCGCTGCCACGGCGTCCCGAAGGAAATCCTGACTCCAGACGTGCTGAACGGCATTTACGGAGCCGACGTCAAGTTCTATACGCATAAAGGAGTTTAGCCGCGATGACAAGCCAACTCTTACTCAGCCTCGTCAGCGGAATATTCATAGCCGGCTCGGCAGCATATCTCGGAACACTCATGTTATCGAGAAAAATGGCGGTGGTTGCCGGCCCACTCGGACACCTCGCTCTGCCAGGCGCGGCGCTGGCCATCGTATACGGATTCAGTATTTCCCTCGGCGCGTTTCCGTTCGTCGTACTCGGAATTCTTCTGATCTGGCTCCTCGAGATCAGAACCAGACTCGCGATGGAGGCTTTGACCGCGATCGTCTTCGCCACCGGTGTGGCAACCGCATTTCTTTTTCTCCCTATAGACAAGGCAGAAGCCGCGCTGGTTGGAGACATTTCAAAAGTCGGAATTTATGAAACACTTGCTTCCGTAATCCTGGGATCGGCCGTCGTCTTCACGATAAAACGCAGCTATTCGAAAATAATGCTCATCAACATCCATGAGGATGTCGCGAAGACGGAAGGCATAAACGTAAAGTTGTATAACCTGATCTACCTTTCTGCCATCGCCATCATAGTGGCGCTGGGAGTCGACCTGGTCGGCGGATTAATGACCGCCGCGCTAGTGGCAATTCCCGCAGCCGCGGCAAGGAACGTAAGCACGACCCTCGGGCAGTTCGGAGCGGTGTCGGGTCTGTTCGGAATTATTTCGGCAGCTGCCGGGATTACAGTCTCGGCGTTCACTGCGCTTCCAGCCGGGCCGCTGGTCATTTTAACGAGCGCGGCGATTTTTCTGGTGACTGTGCCGCTGGCAAAAGTTTAACTGCCGGCATTCGAGCGGCAGACTGCACAGTTGTGATTTCGGCGAACTGCGCTTCAGCTAAGAAGCAGACACGTATTTGCACCGTCTTTTTCAGATCTTATATTCTCTATCACACTTCGGTGCGAGTGTTGTTGCGAATCGGTTGAGGCGCGCTTGCCTCGAGATTACGTCCCGTCTTTCCCTCGAGCACGGCGATATGGCTTGAGCAAGGATGGTTTCTCACTTCCCTGACAACCTTCAGCGCGGCTTTCTCCAGCAATCCGGCAATGCCGTTACCTTTCACAAACGATTTAAAATTCCGGTAATGTTCCGTCCCGGCGGCGTACTCGACCAGCTCGTTGAGCAGTCCGCAATAATTCCTCGGCGGGGGTACCAGGTAATCCACGATGATGATTTTCTCCGCAACCGTCGCGAGCGCGAACAAAAGTACGTCCCTGTCCTCTTTCGCGATCTCGTGAATCACGTACGAGACGACTGCAAAATCATAGTCGACATTGCTCTTCTCCAGGAAACCGAACGCGTCGGTATGATGGATGAGGACCTTGCCGGCCGGCGACCCCGCAAGTTTGGCTCGCGCAATCCCGATGTTTTTTTCCGAAGGGTCTATTATCTCAATCCTGCCGCACTTGTCCAATAGCTGAGACGCCAACCTTCCCGTTCCGCAGCCGACATCCAGGACTGAAGATCCTTCAGTCAGTATCTCCTTCACCTGGGCAAACACCTTGTCCTGGTGGGGAGCAATGAACAAATCGTAAAACAGGCCGTCGTACCAATGATTTTTATTTCCCGTCATGGCGGGTCCCCCCCGTTCCGGTCACAGGTTCAGTCGAAGCAATATTGATTCGAGTGCAAATCCGGACTCTCTTCTCACGAGTAAACCTCCATCGGTTTCTTATCCATCTTCCCGGCTTCAAGGTCCGTCATCACACAATTCTGCTCGGCCGCCGCAATTATCTCGTCGTCCCTTTGAAAGATCAACTTCAATTGCATCATGCCGTGCTTGACTGACTCGATCCACATGACGCCTTTCAGGGTGTCGCTGAGCTTCAGCTGGCTCCTGTAACGGATATTGGTATATGCCACAACGGGATACGGTTTCTTCTCAAGTAATTCATCCATCGAACTGCTGGATCCGAACGGCCTGGACCGCAAATCTTCAATCCACCTGACACAGACAATGTTGTTCACGTGGCCCGCCACGTCCATGTCGTATGTTTTTATTTCTATTTCCGAATCGGTCCTGGGGTCAGACAGGTGATTTCTCCCTCATTCATTCTTGCTGATCCTCCTGCAGCCGGGAGGGAATATGCTTCTGACGTTTACATGGTTGTATATCTCAATGCCGGCGTTTCGCACGGAAAGCCCGAACGAGCTGAGATAATCCTTGTGCCTTCCTGCGCCTATCGTGAGAAATATCTTCGTGGGTACGTACAATTTGGTTTCTCTCCGCTCTGTGGAATCATTCTATAAGCCGTTCTTCTTCTTCTTTTCTACGGCCAACTTGTGGTGTACGGAGCCTTCGCGCATCATAACCTTGCCGCATTGCGGGCACTTCTCTTCCATGCATGGGACGCCCGCCACATGCAGCTTCTTGTATCCGCAGCTCACGCAGACACAGAACCCGCCAGCTCCCATCTTTC
>JAJYJD010000293.1 GCA_021789755.1 Bacteroidota bacterium | reverse complement strand
GCGGCATTTCTCCACCACGCGCGTACCGTCTGCAGAAGAGCCGAGCGACGTGTCACATCATTGAGAAAACAGGGCGGGGCCTCGGAGGAAACGCTGATCTACCTGAATCGCCTTTCTGATTTGCTCTTCGTTCTAGCCAGATATTCAAACAAAATCGGGAATATAGCCGAGACTCCATGGAATCCACGTCCGGGGCCTGACGGTCGCCCATGACATTTCTTAATCCGCTCATCCTTTTCGGTTTAATTGCCGCGGGAATTCCGATACTTATCCACCTCCTGCAACTCAAGAAACTGAGATCCGTTGAATTCTCGTCGATAAGATTTCTGAAGGAGATCCAGCACGCGTCGGCGAGACGGGTGAGATTAAGAGACTACCTTCTTCTCCTTCTTCGAACGCTTGCGATCGCTGCGCTCGTCATGGCCTTTTCCCGCCCGGCTATAAAAGGCTTCCTCGGCGCAAACACTAAAACGGCTTCAGTGGTTATTGCAGACGATTCTCCATCCACGACCGCGAGGAACGAGTACGGAGAAATTTATTCGCAGATCAAGAGCGTTGCCGCCAGTATTTTGAACAGCCTCCGTGCCGGAAACAGCGCGAGCCTTCTGTTCACTTCGAAGGCCGGTGACACCGCCGGAGTTGCATCAACTGTGGACCCCGCATCCTTGTCGAACCGCCTGTCAAGATCTGAACCGTCGACGGTGAGGGGGAGTTACTCTGCGGCTATACGCGCAGCACTTCGAATACTTGCGGCTTCGGGATACGCGAATAAAGAAGTGTACCTGGTCGGGGACATGCAAAGAAGCGAGTTCAGGAATCCCGCTGCAACGGATGTCCCGCCCAACGGCAGAATCTTCTTCCTGAGGACGGAAGAATCGCCCAACGACAATCTGTCCGTCTCGGCTGTGAAGCTCCTTAATCCGGTAGTGGAAGTGAATTCCCCCTCGCAGGCAGAAGCCACGGTGACCAACAACGACGGATCGGATAAGAGCGGAGTAGTCGTAAGTTTGTTTCTTGACGGGCGGAAGGTTGCGCAATCGGTCATCGATATCGCAGCGGGAACCTCGCGGGCAGTCAGGCTCGCGTTCAGCGCCGCCTCGAGCGGTTTCCATCAGGGCATGGTGCAGATCGACGACAACTCGGTCCAGGGTGACAACAAGTTTTTCTTTTCCTTCTATGCGATACGGAAGCTTAACGTATTGATCGTCAGCGCTTCGCAGGGGAGCGATTATGTTTTGAGTGCGGCTCGGGCGGTGATGGACACTTCGACGGTGATCGACACGCGTGTCGTTGCCCCGGCCCGGTTCGTATACTCGAACCTCACCGGCGTCGATGTCGTTGTTGCCGAATCTTATCCCTCCGGTCAGTCGGGTGACGGCCAGGGCTTCGACGCAAAACTCGAGCGGTTTGTGGACCGCGGAGGCGGAGCGATCCTCTTCACCCCGCATCCCGACGAGATCAACTCGTTCATCGATCTGCTCGGAGCGATGAAGATCGGATCGGTGACCAGGCTGCTCTCCGGTTCGCGCGATGCCTTCATGAGCGTAGAACACATCGACGCCGCTGACGACTTCTTCTCCGGAATCTTCTCGACCAATGAGAGCGCAGACCAGCTGAAGCGTCAGCTCGTGACGAAGATTTACCGGGGGGCGGTGATCCAGCCGAATCCGTTCGCGCACGTTCTGATGAGCACTTCCGCCGGACCTTTCTTGATGAGCAGGGAAGTCGGGACCGGGTTCGCTTTTGTCGTCGCCTCCGGCGTGGACACATCATCGTCCAACTTCCCGCTCTCCCCGTTTTTCCCGGTCGTCGTCCAGCGAGCCCTATTCTATTCGGCAGCCGTAAAGTACAGGCCGTTCCAGATATACGCGGGGCAGACGGCTGAGTACCGGTACTCAGGCGGCGGAATAAAAAATGCAACGCTTATCTCGCCCGCGGGAAACCGGACCGACGTATTGCCTGAATATGTTGCGGGAACGGCGAGGTTCACTCTTAGAAATCTGGACAGGCTCGGCACCTACACCCTGACGTCGTCCGACACGCTCTGCGAATTATCCGTGAACCTCGATCCGGAGGAATCTGACCTGGCCCAGGCATCGAATTCCCAAATAAAGACTTTTGCGGGCAAGCTTGGATTTGCGGAGAAGAACGTCTTCATCGTCGGTGCAGACAAGAACTCCGTTTCAACTATCGACAGGCTCAGACTTGGCAAAGACCTCTCCTCGTTCTTTGCAGGCGCGGCTTTGTTGTTCCTTGTCGCCGAAATATTCGTCTCAAGGATGAAAACTGTCTGAAGAACATCTTATATTAAATCGATGTCTTGCGACGCAAGAAGCGAGGTGTGCCTGCGCACCGAAGTTTTTTAGCATGCGGGCTGACACGCAATGAGGTTGAATCAAAAGTGCTTCGGCACACGGAGGTGTGATAACTCAAATTGATTTCTACTAGCGATAAGTTTGATCGTGCGCTTGTCGTCGGGGTGATTTTCAAAAATGACGAGCGCGAGCATGTTGATGAATACATCAACGAAGTAGTTCTTCTCGCGGATACAGCGGGTGTCCGGGTTGTCAAGACCGTTTTTCAGGAAAGACATTCTGCCGACCCGGCATATTTCATCGGGAAGGGGAAGGCGGAGGAAATTAAATCCGCCTGCGAGGAAGAAGACATCAGCCTCGTAATATTCGACGACGACCTGTCGGGGGTGCAGATCAGGAACCTGGAAAGTATAATCGACAGGCGCGTGCTCGACAGGAGCGGCCTCATACTCGATATATTCGGCCTGCGAGCCAGAACCCGCGAGGCAAAACTCCAGGTGGAGATGGCGCAGCTCAAATACAACATGTCCAGACTTGCGGGGCAGTGGCAGCATTTCTCCAAACAGTACGGCGTGATCGGAACGAGGGGCCCCGGTGAGAAACAAATCGAAGTCGACCGACGCGTCATCAAGAAGAGAATTTCCGTTTTGCGACAGAAGCTGGAAGCTATCTCGAGCCAGCGCGAGCTCCGTCGGGCACGTCGCAACGAGTTTCCCAAGTTCGCCGTTGTTGGATACACGAACGCGGGCAAATCGACGCTTATCAACGCCCTGAGCGGCGCCGACACTTTCGTGGAAAACCGGCTTTTCGCCACGCTCGACACTTTCACCCGCAAGGCTTTTCTGACGAATTCGATCCAGTGCCTGCTGGTCGATACGGTCGGGTTTATCCGCAAGCTCCCTCCCGACCTCGTTGCGTCTTTCAAGTCGACGCTCGAAGAGGTCGCGTTCGCCGACTACATCCTGCATGTCGTCGACATATCCAGCCCGGCCTTCCGAGAACAGATCGACGTTGTGAACGAGACTCTTGCCCAGCTCGGCTGCAGCGATAAGCCCACGATGCTTGTTTTCAACAAGGTCGATAAAGTTGCCGAGTTCGGGGTCGTGAGGAGCGTCCTGAACGAGTACAACGGCGGTTCGGTCGCGCTTTCCGCCGAACGTCAGATCAACCTCAACCAGCTTAAAGACAGGATGCTTGAGATGATGGGCTCGGACATCGTGGAGAAATCATTCCGCATAAAGCCGACCCAGTCTGAGAAGCTGGCGAAAATATTGTCGGTAGCCGAATTCGTGCAGGAGAGTGAGCACCCGGACAGCCTGCACCTGAAAGTCCGCATGAGAAAGAAAGACTGGGAAAAACTCAAACGCGAGATATACGCCTGATCAATATTTCGGAGACCCTATGAACGTAATCGACAAGACCCTCTATCACCAGATTCACCCCTTCAAGATGGTTACGGACGTTACAGCCGCGTTCATCGCCGTATATCTTATCTGGCTGCACCTGATAATCGAGGGGCTCGTCGTCGGTTTCATCCCTTCGCTGGCGATATCGTTCTTTATGATAAGGACGATGGATTTTGAGAAGCAGAAACAGTCGAAGTTCGGTAAGTACGTGAAGAGATACATGGGGAAGGGCGCAGACACCGCGCGCTCGATCGGGTTCCTCGTCATGCTGGGCGGCGGGTGGTTTCACCTCTGGTGGCTGATCGTGCTCGGTTTCCTGACGATCATAGGCGCTTGGTTGAACGGCCTGGTTTACAAAAGACAGATGCCGGCGGAATCAGGGCAGCGCAAAGGACAACGTTAACTCCTTCCGGCAGACTTAAGGATAAGGCAACCGCTCTTATCTACCCATTATTCCATCGTTCCAATATTCCACCATTTCGTTTTTTGGCTTTGTACTATTCCAACAGACTTATCATCATCTTAAACCGGACTTCACACTGGCTTAAACTTCCCTTCGTAGCTTGTTACAAAGAGGGGTAAGTCCCGCTCACAAGGGAAAAGGCGCCGCTAAAAATAGAACCTCCACAAGACCACACCATCCAAGCCACAGTTCGAAGCAGGTGGCGCCTTTTTATTGATTGCCGGGAGCCAGGAAATCCGTGCGGCGATTGTCCGCTAATCTTTCGCTTGAC
>JAJYJD010000292.1 GCA_021789755.1 Bacteroidota bacterium | reverse complement strand
ATCTGTCAACACGATCTTTCAGGACGCGAACGGGACGATGTGGATTGGCGGATATTCCTTCCCTCTACATAGGCTCGATAGGCACACGGAGAAGTTCGTCCGTGTTTTCAGGGATAGCGCGTTCGATAGAACGCTAGCCGGCAAGAGCGTGCTCTGCATTACCGGGGGATCCGGCGGAATGTTGTGGGTAGGTACGTACGGCGGCTTGCTCGAAATTACCGAAGCCGGCACTCTCGTCCGCCATGTGACCGTGGAAAACGGTCTGCCGAACAACGTCATCTATGGCATTCTCAGGGACAACAAGGACAATCTCTGGCTCAGCTCGGACATGGGCATATGCAGGTATTCGCCGTCGACGGGAAATGTGAAGGATTACACGCAGGATGACGGCCTGCAGAGCAACGAGTTCAACCAAGGGTCGGCGTTCCATGCGTCGGACGGGAAGTTCTATTTCGGCGGCATAAATGGTTTTAACTCCTTCTGCCCGGACAGCATCCGCACCAACCCGAATGTTCCTCGGGTGGTATTCACGGATCTTAAAATATTCAATACCTCTGTGAAGCCCCATCAAAATGGGAAGCTGAAACAGACAATCTGGACGGCCCGGTCGCTCAGGCTTGATTACAGCGATGCAGTCCTGACCTTCGATTTCGCCGCCCTTGAATTCACCGATCCGAACAGGAACTCTTACGCGTATAAGCTCATCGGCTTCGACAAAAACTGGGTTTATCTCGGAAACAAGCGCGAGGTAACATACACAAACCTGGACCCAGGCAGTTATGTGCTCAGGGTGAGGGCATCAAACAACGACGGAGTCTGGAACAAGCATGGAGTTTCTCTGGACATCTATATCTCACCGCCGTTGTGGATGACCTGGTGGTTCAGGACTATCGGCATCCTGTTTTTCTTGTCGATAGGACCGTTGATTTATTACCGGCGCGTCACCGCTCTTAAGAAGGAAACGGCGCTCCAGCGCGAATTCTCGAGACAACTCATCGAAAGCCAGGAGAGCGAGAGGAACCGCATCGCGGCCGAGCTTCATGACACGATCGGCCAGGATCTTCTTGTAATAAAAAACCGCGCTTACCTGGCTCAGCAGGCAAAGCGGCTTAACTCGAACGCGAAGGCCCAGCTTGAGAACATCACGGAGACTGTGACGCAATCGCTGCAGAACGTGAGGGAGATTGTCCGCAACCTGCGCCCGTATCATCTCGAGCGTATCGGGCTCACGGCCGCGCTGAAAGCCATGCTGGACAATATCATCCGGTCTACGCCGATCAGGTTTGAGATTTCCGTGGACCAGATCGACGGCCTCCTCGCGGACCGTACAAGGGAGAGAGAGGTCAATTTCTTCCGGATCGTGCAGGAATCGGTGAACAACATTATTAAACACTCCGCCGCAAAGAACGCAACCGTCACCGTGAAAAGAGAAGCGGGACGGATTGTCGCCATCATCCGTGATGACGGAAATGGTTTCGATTACCCTTCGTATCAGGAGAACGGCTTGAAGGCGGGATTGGGACTCTCAAGCATGACTGAGCGGGCAGGTATGCTTGGCGGCACGCTTACGGTGACTTCGGGGAACGAAATCGGGACAACGGTGACGCTTACAATTGACCTTGCGGAAGGAAAGCGATCGGAGAACAACAATGAAACCAAGTAAGGGAACCGTCATGAGTCCAGGCGAACAGCATCTCGCGTCCGTACTGATCGCGGACGACCATCCTCTTTTTCGAAAAGGGCTGCAGGATTTCGTGACAAGTACAGGTCAGTACAAGATTATCGCCGATGCTTCCGGCGGCGAGGAAGCGCTCAGGCTGACCAGGAAGCTCCAGCCTGACGTTGCCATCCTCGATATTAACATGCCCGGGATGGACGGCCTCGAGGTCGCCAGGCAGATTATCAGCGAGCGCCTCCGGACTGAAGTTGTCATACTGACGATGCATGAGGATGCCGGGCACTTCGAGCTTGCCATGGAGACAGGGATAATGGGCTACCTTCTCAAGGACAGCGCCGCCGCGGATATCGTCGCGTGCATCAAATCTGTTCTCGGGGGGAAGAGCTACATCAGTCCCTCCCTTTCCACGCATTTGATGAAGCACAGCGTCAAGTCCGCTGCCGGAATCGAGAAGAAACTTGGAATGAGCTCCCTCACTTCATCTGAGCGAAAGATTCTGAAGATGATCTCCGCCGGTGTATCGACAAAGGAAATCGCGGATCAACTCTTCCTGAGCGTGAAGACCGTGTCCGCCCACAGATCGAACATCTGCAAAAAGCTCGACATACACGGCACGAACTCGCTCCTGAAATTCGCGCTGAAGAATAAAGACTCGCTGTAGCCTGAAGTGTTCTTCACCCCGTCGCTTCACCCTCCTTTGACATAGGTATTATCACCTAACAGGCTGTTGAAGAATATGTTAATGGTGCAGAGCGTTTTATCGGGACAAATTCTTTGAGACGAGAAAGTGGTTCAGTAGTAGTGGGTTCAAGACGTGTTATGGGTTCAAGAGTCCGATCGTTGCTCAGCGATTTTAACAAGGTTGAGCCGTAAGATTTTTAATGCGGATAAGATTGTAGATCGCATTGGCAAACGCGAACATTCATCCTCCTCGTTTGACTCCCTTGTGCCTGGTCTTACGCATCAGACCAATAGTCTTCAGCCTTCCAAATATTTCTTCCACCAGATTCAGTTTCCGTTGGCTGACGGCATAGCCGCCATGACGCGTTGTCCGGCCATCAACCGCACTGGATCGGTTGGTATCGTTCTGCGCAACATGCGGCGTGAACTTCAACTTGCGCGTCCTTTCAACGAAGTCCGCTGTATCATAACCTTTATCTGCACCAACGGTTTTACGCCCCTTCCGGCGACGATTGCGACTCTTCGCCATCTCCAATGCTGGTTCCTGCTCAGCCTTCCCAGCGGCTTGAGTGTTACGGGTAGCTAAGACAAGTCCGTGCCGGTTATCCATCGTCACCTGTCCCATAAACGTGAGTTTAGCTTTTTTTCGGGTCCCTTGCGATAGAGTCGGAACTCAGGTTCAGTGCTCGATTCATGCGTCTGATTGGTGTTCGTCTCCCCGTGGAAGTCTACCGTCGGATTGCCAGGATCATCCGTTCTATCAGATGAACCTGATTCCTCTTTCTTCTTAAGGCTCTTCTGCCCAGCCCACGCCTCGATCAGTGTCCCGTCCACCGTAAAATGTTTGTCGGAGAGAGGACCATTCCCGCGCGCCGACTCAAGGACCTTCTTCAAATAGACATCGGCGACGTTTCCTCCAAGCAACCTATCCCGGTTCTCGCTGAAGTCCGAGTGATCTCAAACCGCGTCATCCACCGGCGAACCTACAAACCACCGGAACAGTAAATTGTAGTCGAGTTCCTCCATCAGCAACCGTTCGCTCCGAATAGTGTACAGTATCTGAACCAAAAAAGTCCGAAGCAATTGTTCCAGCGGTATCGATGGCCGACCCGTATCCGAGTACAGCTTATCGAAGCGGCTCGAAGGACTTTTCAAAATCGGGTCTACCATACCTCGCAGAATCCGCATTCGGTGATCCTGTGATATTCGGTCTTCTTGAGATATGTAACTGAACATTGCTCCTTGCTGATCCTGAGTACCGCGCATTCTTCTACTGCTCCATCGATCTTGGTTGATGATTTCTAATGAACATCAAAAATATAATCCATCATTCACCTCTTTCGACCTCTATATCAAAACATTCATCGAGGGTTTTTCAACAACCTGATAGGTACTAGTACCTATAAAATCGAGGCCCTTCCCCGATGTCTTCTACGCTTCATCCGCGGTTAATTAAGACCGAAGCCGATGAAAATCATGATTGTGGATGACAACAGGAAAATAAGGGATGTAATCAAATCCGTTCTGTTCGAGCAGAAGGCCGATATATTCGAATGTGAAAACGCGAAATCTGCCATAGAGAATTACGACCGTTTCAGGCCGGATTGGGTTTTGATGGACATTGAGATGGACGGGATGGACGGTATCGCGGCAGCGAAAGCGATAGTTAAGGCCGACACCGACGCAAAGGTCGTTATCGTCACGAATTACGACGAGCCTCACTTCCGCTTCGCCGCGAGAGCGGCAGGCGCCGTCGCCTTCGTCAACAAGGAAAACCTGAGCGAGCTGAACGAAATCATAAACGCCGGGAGAGGTGCCGGCATTTTGAGAAGTTAAAATAGCAGATGAGGAGAATTTCATGACGATCAAAATAAAAGTCTGTTTAGCTGCCTTCGCTGTCGCGGCATTGTTGTGTTCATGCAACAAGAACCCCGTAGCCCCGAATAACTCCGGCAGCACGGTAAACGCGACCAACATCGACTCGCTCGTATCGAGCGTCCCCGAGTTTCAGCCGGCACCGACCTGGCCAAAGAGGGTAGACAGCACGAGTACGGACACAACGTCAACCGTCGACACATCGGGCACGCAGGTCGACAGCACGA
>JAJYJD010000024.1 GCA_021789755.1 Bacteroidota bacterium | reverse complement strand
ATCCGGAAAATTCCTCGCCGACTATCGACTCGACGCCGGGTATAAGGAGATCCTCGTCCGGGGACTTGATCGGATTGGACTTGAGCGTCTCCTCGACAGTCTTCATGATGTCGGCACCCGCTGTCCGGCGATATTGCTCGGCGATCTTGCGCCCGATGTCGTCCGCCTGCTCACGCCGATCCACTTCGGCCTTCAGCGATTCTATCATCTTTGAACCGGGATGAAGTTCCTCCGACTTGAGGAGCTCTTTTCTGGCGTCCCTGTAAAATCCCGCCCGCATCATTGCCATCGCAAGCACGGCGTGACCGGTTGAATAGTTCGGGTGGACGATGACCCCGCGCTGCGCGACCGACAAAGCCTCCGCGATTTTGTCGTTCTCCAGGTAAAAATATGAAAGCATCGCAAAGAACGAGGATGCCGGATCTTTCCGGATCCTTTCTTCGAGGTATTGAAGAAGGGCGATGTCCTTACCGCCATATTGAAAATTCATCGTCACTGCGAAGTGCGGATAATTCTAATCCTCCACGTCAGGATGGGGAATAGTTCGCCCGCGAATCGGGTCACTGCCGGACCGGAGTTATTTGACAATCTGCTCTGCAACAGGCTGGGCTTTCGGTGCGAATTTCACAGCTGATCTCCTGGCGAGCACGGCCTGGCGGATCGTGAGATACGAGATCGACCCGTACCCCGTGAAGAACAGCAGCTGGAAAGGGACGGCGGCTATTTCGAGATCCGCGATCGACATAACGATGCCCGCCAGGCAGTAGAGCGCGAGCACAAATTCGGCGATGGAAACCCAGTTGAGCTTCCTCTGGGTGTATTTCTTGTCCGCCCATGAACCGTCCTTGCCCGTAACGCCGTACTTGGGGGTACGCACGAATTCAGATTTCTTGTTGAGCAAACCTTCTATCACCGCCTTCGTGTTGTTCACCGAGAGGCCCATGCTGCCTGCCATGAACACCGGGAACAGGTAGATGCGCCGGCGCCAGTCCCGGTACACATCCTTCTGGCTGTAGAGATAAAACACGAAAGAGCCGAAGAACGCGAATATGAAACCTCCCATCAACATGAAGGTGGCGTCGTATTCACCGGTGTGCTTGATGAACACGGCCGGGACTTGAAGTATCGCGATCATGAGGACAAACGGGTAAACGAGACTGGCACTGAGGTGAACCGTCGAATGCAGCTTGACACGGAGAGGAAGCTTCGATTTCCACACTCTCGGCAGAAGTTTCTTTGAAGCTTCTATTGCACCCTTTGTCCATCTGAACTGCTGGGAGCGAAGGCCGTTTACATCAGCCGGCAATTCCGCCGGCGAGGTGTATTCTTTCATGAACACAAAATGCCACCCGAGGAGCTGGGCCCGGTAACTCAAATCGAGATCTTCGGCGAGTGTGTCGGCCTCCCAGTTGCCTGATTCCTCTATGCATCTCCGGCGCCAGATCCCGGCCGTCCCGTTGAAGTTGATGAAGAAGCCCGCTTTGTTTCTTATCTGCTGCTCGATCACGAAATGCCCGTCAAGGGCTATCGCCTGCGCCCGTGTCAGGAGCGAGTAATCACTGTTGATATGCTCCCATCGTGTCTGGACGAGACCGGTCTTCGGGTCTGCAAAATATGGAAGCGTCCTCATCAGGAAATCCGTTCGCGGCATGAAATCGGCGTCGAATATGGCGATGTACTCACCTCGAGCCTGTGCGAGCCCGAATTTCAAGGCGCCCGCCTTGAACCCCTGCCGGTTTCCCCTGCGAATGTGTTTTATGTCGAAGCCCTGACCAGACTTCTCTGCAACCTTCTGCCGTATGATCGACGTCGTCTCATCGGTCGAGTCGTCGAGCACCTGAATCTCGAGCTTCTCCTTCGGATAATCGAGCGAGCAAATCGCGTCGATCGCCCTGTTCACGACATAGAGCTCGTTGTAAATGGGAAGTTGTATCGTGACGGGAGGAAGCTCCTTCAACTCGCCCTTCTGCGCGACCTGGCGGTTCCTATACCGGAAGTAATAATAAATCATCAAAAAACCGTTCGATCCGAAAATGAACGGAAAACTTAAAGCGATTATGTAAAGAGTCAAAAGTGCATCTTCAACACGGGGCGACATTCTCAAATTCTCCTCTCCGGAATTTCTTCCGGACCACTGTTACCAATTCGTTACCAATGCCAGTAAAATATCTTGACTTAGTTTGTCTTCTGCCTGGCTAAGACCGGCGTCTCTGTTCGATGGACCCGCGCTCGGATTATACTCACCCCAATCGGAGAAATCTTTCGTCCATATATTCTTCTGAGTTTTCAAGTTCTCAAACCTGACTGAGACGTTTACGGTAATCTGCCACTTGCCGACCTGCTCGTTTCCCTGGACCGCAGTAGGCTGGGTGTTCACACTGTTAATCGTCCCGATGACGGCAGCGTCGGCAGCCGACATGCTAGTAACCTGAAGAGTATTGTCCGAAATAAGTTGCTGCGTCAGCATGTTTGTCAGGTTGATCCTGAGATTGGGGTCGCCGAAGCCGCTCTTATCGTCGAAAACCTGAACTGCAACGGTATGCACGCCGGGTGGGAGCGAAGCTCCCCGGAAAGAGTAAGTGCAACCGCCGAAAGCCAGCAGGAGCGCCAAAAACGCGCAGTATCTCATCAAATGTCCTTTAATTTATATTCCTGAAGCTTGCGATACAAAGACCGCATGCTTATGCCGAGCGCCTCCGCGGCAATCCTCTTGTTGCCGTGAAACTTGCGGATTGCGGCCTTAATGAGGTACTTCTCCATCTCCTCCAGATTGAGCTCTTTCCCGTCTGAAGAATCTCCGGCCGCCGTACCGGCTTCCGACAGGTCCTGCGGTACGGGAAGAGAGAGCTTTCTCCCGGCGATGCCGGCGCCCAGAAGACCCTTGAGATCCACGATGTCGTTCTTGATCTCCCACAACGCCCTGAGGATGAGCTCACGCTCCGATTCCTCGGGAGTCTTGTCGACGCGGACCGGAAGGAGTCTGCTCGCCGGCTCCGCCACGTAATAGCTCTCCGACTTCGGCAGATATTTTTCGAGCATGTCGGCATTCACCTGGCTGCCTCGCTCGAGCACAATGATACTCTCGACGAGATTCTTCAGCTCACGAACATTTCCGGGCCAGTCGAGACCTGTCAGCACCTCCACCGCATCGCGGGTAAAGCCCGGGAAATTTATCTTGTTGCGTTCGGCGAATTCCCCGGCAAACTTCTCAATGAAGAGCGGTATGTCCTCGCGGCGTTCCCTGAGCGGCGGAATATACAGGTTGACAGACCGCAATCTGAAATACAGATCCTGACGGAAATATCCCCTCGCCACCTGCTCTTCCAGAGACTTGTTCGACGCCGCCACAACCCTCACGTCCGAACTCTGAGTCGAGGATGACCCGACGCGCATAAACTCGCCCGTCTCGATAACCCTCAGCAGCTTCACCTGGGTTGGGACCGGCATATCGCCGATCTCGTCTAGGAACAGCGTTCCGCCGTCGGCTATCTCGAAGTATCCTTTCCGCGACTCGACGGCTCCGGTGAAGGCGCCCCGTTGGTGGCCGAACAGTTCCGATTCCAGTATACCTTCGGGGATCGCACCGCAGTTGACCGCGACGAGCGGCTTCTCCGAGCGGCTGCTCGCGCCGTGTATCGCGCGTGCAATCACTTCTTTGCCGACTCCACTCTCGCCGTTCACGAGCACCGTCACGTCAGTCGGAGCAACCTGCATCACCGTCGCGACGACCTGCTTGATCGCAGGAGATATGCCGATTATACCGAACTTTTCCTGAAATTCTTCGAGGGTCATATTCAGATTCTCTTATAAGACAATTACTTGACCGTCATATACCGAGTTCAATCTTTTGATGCCGAATTTCCCGTCGAGTTTCTCTCTCCATTCCCCGCCATCCTCGAGTTCCATCGGGATATGAGTAAAATAAATGCCCGCTTCATTGTTTCCGGAGACAGCCGCGACCTCTTCGAGAGGCGGATGAGTAGCTTCGAGGAAAGACACTCCGCCCGCAATGTGCTGCGCTGCTTCCTTCAACGACGACAGGTCGCTGCTGAAATAGAATCTCTTCCCGCCTTCCCGGACTATCACGGCAAAACTCACCGCAACTATACCGAGTCTTTCCGCCTGCTCCGAATATTTTTCAAGGTGCTTCGTCTCGATAAATTGAAGTTCGGCGCCATCTCCCAGATTTAACTTGCCGGATTTCAGCGGGATCAGTGAGAATCCGAAAGACCACTTCTCGGCAAAGATGAACATGTTCGCGAGCCAGAGCCCGGCGAATTCAGTTTGAGTGTACGGCAAATAAACTTTCAAAGGTTCCTTCCTCCCCATAACGTGCATCGCCGTCAGTACTCCCGGGAGTCCGGCGGAGTGATCCGCGTGCATATGCGTAATGAAGATCGAGTCCACAGAAAAGAAGTCAATTGCGGCTTTCTGCATCGCCCGCATGGCGTCCGAGCCGCAGTCGAGCAGGAACTTGCGGCTCCCCGATTCCACAAAGTAGCAGCTGTTGAAACGGCGGGGGCTGGAAAATGCAGAACCCGAACCCAAAACGGTGATTTTCATTTCTCCACCACAATGCAATCGATGGACCGTTTCTTGAGGCTCGCGGCCATATCCTCGGCGGCGTCCCTGCTCGAGAAAGTTCCCGCGCTCACGCCGTAAAGAGTCCTTCCGGCATCATTCTTCGTGAAAAGAGCACCGGTAACGCCGTACATTTTCAGGCTTTGCACAAAGTTTCGCGCATTTTCAGGCGTGGTAAACACACCGAGTTGAACCCTGTACAACGTCGGCCGGGTTACCGGTTGCTCTGTCGCCGGCGAAACATCCGACGGCTGTGGAAGCGGGGAGGCCGGTACAGCCTGCAGCGAATCTTTGAAACCGAGCGGGTCGGATACTTGCGGCGGCAGCGCAAACTTTTTCAACTCGACATAATCGCGGTGTGCCGAATTGTAATCTCCTGCAGCGTAATGAAATCTGTAGAGCTGCAACAATGCCTCCCTGGCGATAGGCTCACCTTCGTTCTCCGCCACAATTTCCTTATACATGCCTGCCGCTGTTGTCGCATCCTGTGTCAATGCGGCTCGAACGAACACCGCGTATGGATCCTGCGGGTCAGCGTCGTCGAGATAATCGCGCGCGTCGTCCAGTTTACCGGACTTCAACGCATCGTATGCCCGCCGGCCATTGTCGTTACCGAGAGTATCCGCTTTCTGAATCTGACCCGACGGACCGCTCGCGGTGAACCTCTGCGCGAAGACATGCTGAGGAGCAACCAAAAACGTAAGCACAAGAAAGCAGAATATGCACTTGCCGAGCTGGTTCATTTCAATCAAGCTTGTAGACAGGATCGCCAAAGAGAGTCGCGGACGAGACCCTGTTGATATTCACTCTCACCACGTCTCCCTGCTTTAACGTCCCCGTCGGAAAGACTACCGTCTTGTTGGTATCAGTCCTTCCGCTGAGCTGAAGGTCCGATTTCCTGCTGGGGCCGTCCACCATAACCTCACAAGTCTTTCCGACCATCGATTGATTGACTTCGTATGAAATTTTCTGCTGGAGAGATATGATCTCGTTCAAACGTCTTGTCTTGACTTCTTCAGGCACGTCGTCGCCGAGCCTGAAAGCGGGCGTGCCTTCGCGGGGAGAATACTTGAACATATACGCGCCGTCGTACCCGACCTCTTCCATCAGGCTCAGCGTTTCTCTATGGTCCTCTTCAGTCTCTGTCGGAAATCCAGCTATAATGTCTGTCGAAAGTGCCACGCCCGGTATCTGCGACTTGATCCTGTCGACGAGAGCGAGGTAGTGTCCCCTCGTATACGTCCGGTTCATTGCCTCAAGAATGTGGTCCGAACCGGATTGAACAGGAAGATGTATATACTTGCACAGGTTATCGTAGGTCGCAATCGTCTCGATGAGCTTATCCGACAAATCCTGAGGGTGAGAAGTCGTAAATCGAACGCGGAGACGTGAATCGACACGGGCGACTGCCGACAGGAGATCTGCGAAATCGTTGCCGCCGTCCCCGTAGGAGTTTACATTCTGCCCGAGCAATGTCACTTCGCGGAAGCCCTGTACTACGAGCTGCTCAACTTCGCTGACGACACTTGCGAGTGTGCGGCTTCGCTCCCGTCCTCTGGTGAACGGCACGATGCAGAACGTACAGAACTTGTCGCAGCCGCGCATGACCGATATCCATGCGGAGACGCCCTCGGTCCTGAATGGAGCAATATCATCGTAGGTTTCAGTCCTCGACAAACGCACGCCGATTCCCTGCGAGCCCGCCAATGCTCCTTCCAGAAGCTCGGGAAGTTTTCGATATTCGTCAGGGCCAACCACTATGTCCACCTTGTGTCTGTCGATCAGACTTGAACGGAGTCGTTCGGCCATGCACCCGAGAACTCCGACGACGAGGTCGGGCTTATCGGACATCTGTTTCTTGATAACGCCGAGTCTCTGGTGGATCTTCTCCTCAGCATGCTCGCGGACGCTGCAAGTGTTGAGCAGAATTACATCCGCATCATCTATAGTCGGGGTCGGCGAATAGCCGGACTTGTTCATGATGCCGAGAACTATCTCCGTGTCAGCCAGGTTCATCTGACAACCATAGGTCTCTATATACACCTTCATTCTATTTTCTTCGTCTTCCATCTGCGCCAATTTGTCACTATTATGTATAATTTCGTCAATAATTTACTTTTACGAACAGGAATAAACAACCCACTTCAATCGCGATGGAATATATTGCCCCAAACCAAAACGGAAACTGCAACTAAAGACGAAAGGATGACTATTTCAAATCGATGCGGACTCCCGGGGCTGCGTTGCCATTCTGCCAGTCCGAAATCAACACAGAAAAACGCTTTCACCATCATATCTGAAGAGCTTGAAGACAACTGGAGATCGGATCTGATAACGACTGCCGGAGGTCAGACTGACACATAAAGAGGTCGGAGTACCTTTGGTGTGGACAAATGCACCATCTGGAACTGGGAGACGAACAGGAATATCCCAGTGCCTTCACTGAGACCCAAGATCGCCGATTTTGTCGCCTACCCGCCCCGACACGCGCGATCGCGGCTCAACTGAGCTTAGCCGCGCTTCCACGAGGGGTGCGCCCGAGTTACGGGATAACAAAGTAGAGTCCCGCGATCTAGCGGGACTCTGGTTTATCATTCGAAGTAAAAAGCGAAGGCAGCTTCCGATGTCAGATTTTCGGCGAGACTATTTAACGAGCACCAATTTCTTGACGGATGCGAATTTGCCGGAGGTGATTCTGTAGAAATAGACGCCGCTCGGCAGCTGGCTCGCATCGAAGATGACGCTGTGATAGCCCGCAGGTTCATCTTCATCCACCAGCGTCCTCACTTCCCTTCCGAGAACATCGGAAATCCGCAAGGTCACGTGTCCTGACACTGGTAGAGCATACTGAATCGTTGTCGTCGGGTTGAACGGATTCGGATAGTTCTGTTGCAGCGCAAAGCTCGTCGGAAGCGAAGAGTAAATCGATTGTGGCTGCTGCCCTCCGTTTGATGGGGCATCGTTCAGGACGTAGACATTCACAGGTGTTACGACCACCTTACTGCTGTCAACCCCCTGCACCTCTACACGAATACAGGCCGTCTTTGCCCGGTCGATGTTGGTTATTCTGCTTATGGCCGCATTCATATAGCTCGTCGTGTCACTCGTTGGGAAAGAGAAACTTCGAAGTTCCGAAATAACATTTCCTGTCGAGCTATCCATCAACTCGATGTTTACCCTGATATTCTGGGTCCAGTTCTTGCTTCTGCACCCGGTCCCGAATGTCACTGGCGTTCTCTGGTCCAGGTCAAAGTATCCCGACTTCATGAATGATGGATCGATAACTCCTGGACAAGGTGCGTCGTCCTTCTCGAAATTGTTGATTCTGTTTTCACCAGAGGAGATGTTGCCGAACTGTATAATCAGCTCGCCTCCGGTTGTAGTGTCTACCAAGTCGAGTCTCCGATAGATGCTCCATGTATCAGAACTCACCATGTACACTTTGTCTCCCGACTCGGAGGATTTCAGCGTCCCCGTATGAGTCCCGGAGACTGTGTTGTCTCTCGTCTGAAGGACCAAGCCGTACGGCGACGAAGAGCCCTTTGTTACCGAATAAGTGACCTGCTGCGGCGTGACCCTTTCTAACGCGTTGGGATTGTAAATAGGGGCTGACGGGGTGATCCAATATGACCCTATGAAGCTAGTGCCGTTTGTCGAATATACATCGAATAGCACCTGCGATCTCGGATTATGCGTGTAGAAGATAGAGACTCCTCCGTCCGCATCATTATGGGCCGCAACCGACGTACTGGTTATTGCTGGATCGTAGAGAACCTCATCTCTGAAAATGTTCACCGCTGACCAATTCCCATTCAAGCAACTCCTATGCATCGCCGCAGAGTTCTCATCATAGTAGTTGTCATAGCCAATCCAGGTTATGTGAGTCCTCCCGGTTCCGTCAACCGCAATCTGGGAATAAGGCGTGGCTTGGGGAAAAGTGGACGAGGTATATACGTTTGCGGGCCATTGCCAACTCGTGCCATTGAATGTAAGGAAGGGAATCGTGAAGGTGCCTGATCGACTATTGGCAGAGACAACAAAATTGGTGCTCTGAGGATTCCATGCGACCGAAGGATGATCAAAGTCAACGGGTGTGCTTATAAATACCTGTTGCCCCGACGAAAAAGTCAGGCCATCGCTCGAATAGGTATAGTATAGCTTGTAGGGATTGCCCAGTCCATCGCTCTTCCTGTATACTATAAGGACTGTTCCGTTATCTGAAGCTGCTACCGCCGGCTGAAGGTCGAACGAAGAGACATCTGAAGCGAGTGCAAGTGGTGTCGGAATACTCCCGTAGAGTGATTTTATGTACAGATATTTCACGCTTCCAACAATCTCCTGCCATACGATGTAGACGTCCTCATTTGCCGATGCCGATATCGAAGGGTTGGAGGCAGTCCCGCCACCGGAAATTTGCTGTTCATTACTCCAAGATGACCCGCCATTTGTTGAATATGTATACCATATCTTATTAGCCGACGCATAGACCAGATCAAGTCTACCGTAGGAATCCATTGTTATCTTTCGCTGGTTGCCAAAGCCCGTAGCTGATTGAGCATTTGTAAGAAGATGACCCTTGTAGTTAGCCGTAACCGTCGCAGGGGAATTCGTGAACACTACCGCCTTTTGATCGTAACCGCTCGGACTTGCTCCTACCTGTTGGAGCGTCGCGTTTGTCGCCGACCAGCCCGTAAATGTCCCATTTACTGCGGTTCCATTCACGGTGAACCCCGTAGTCGTAAGAGGTGCTTGAACCGAGTAATATGGCACTTCGGGATCATTTGGACTAGGGTACTGGTTTTGAAATACCCCGAGATAACCCGTCCCCGTACCAATATCGTTGCTTGAGCCACTCATATTTTCAAAAGGTGCCGACATCCCTAGGTTACGTTGGGCATTCCCATAGTTCGGGTCTGAATAATGAACATACCATGGATCCCGGAACTGAACTATGTTTCCATACGTTCCGGAATAATCCAAAAGGTCGGCTTTGACTGTCACGTTGTCGTAGGTAGGATTCAACCAGGAAGTCAGCGTGCCACCATTGAAGCTCGGCTCGATGTCGAATACATGGTGATTCGTAACATCCGCCTCGTCGTTCCGTCCTTTGGACCATTTGTAATACTTCTGCCCATTGCTAATCTGTTGATAGCCTTGAAGAGCCTCAACGACTCTTGTTTCGGTTGCAGGATCAGAGCCGTTAATCTGGTCACCAGGATTCAGAGTTAAGCTGAAGGAATTCGTACCCCACCTTTTAATGGTGGATCCCGTTGCGCTGGATCCGCTCGCCAGATTCTGGTCAACCGTGACCGCGGGGTGCAGCGCGTTCCAGAAGGCTGAATTTTCGAAACTGGTCCCCTGCCAATCCTGGGTACACGCTTCGTTGTGAATCCCGATGACCTGACCTGACGAATTTATCACGGGTGCGCCGGAGCATCCTCCCTGAGTGTCGATCTGGTATCTTAGAATACTCCCGGACGATCCATTGTCAGGCCCGCTTGAATATTGCTCGGTCTCATTATCGGAATTGTAATCGCCTGGCACCCCGAAATATGGCGCCGGACCGTCGACTCCGTAGCCTACCACGGTGTACGTGCCGGCGGTATAAGTCTGTACTTCCTGAAGTGATCCGTAAACTTCTATGGGTTGCTTTCCTGTCACTGAGTTGTCATATACCGAAAAGACCGCCCAGTCGTCACCGGCTCCGTTGTCAACAGAAACCCACGATGCATCGTTGATGTGATAAATATCAGATTCTTGGGGATCGTTTATGCTCCCGTCCGAGTTGGAACTGGGAACGTTGAATTCCACGATCATCCCGGTTCCCCTGGCATGACCTGCTGTCACCAGCATCCCGTTTGAGGCAATCCAGGCTGTCGCAGAACCGCCCGGTGCCACAGGTATCCGTCCAACCGCTCGCCATTGGTTCGGTCCCGTCCGTTGTCTGTCATCTGTACCGTCGCAAATCTGAGCTAACAAAAGGGACGCCGAACATAGAATCAGCAACGCGACCGCGAAAAATCTCTTCGCAAACATGGCTCACTCTCCTTTTGTCTTTGATTTCAGTTATTAGCTGATTTAGTACTGCCCGGCTTTTTCCTCTCGTTCACCTCCTTTCAATTCCTTTTGCCTACTATTGCAATGGCTTGTTGCGTGCTACCCGTGAATCCCACAGCTATCATTAGGTTTCCCTTCATCGCCACACTTCCAAGCACGCCGTAAGAGAGCGGAACAACGTCCTTGTAGTTGTACCAACTCCTTCCGTTGTAATGCAACATCTCGAAAGAGTCGCCAACAACAAACACGTCGTTCGTATCGTTCCCCGCTATGCTCTCTGAAACATAACTTGTTACCACTCCCGGAGCATAGGTGTTCCATACCGGGTCGGTGAGTCGATTCTTCCAGTAGATGCCCCCTCCGACAGCGTAGTACTTCTGGTCAGGAACGAACCAGGTTCCATTGAGGCTGCCTTCCACGCCGCTATCTGATATTGTTGACACTGTACTACCTTGGATCTTGAGAATTTTGGAACCTGCAACGGCAAGTACCTGACTGCCATCAGGTGATCCCCAGATATCGCGTATGTCTAGGGACGTACTAGATGTAAGTGTATGCCAGAAACCATCATATCGGACGATTCTGCCGTTATTCGATACAAAATACATGTTGCTGGATGACGTTCCCCAGGTTTTGCTGGCCGCCCCCGGCCCCTCCCCATAAGGAATATCCAACAAATCCCAGTTCCCGTATCTCAATCTTGTTACCCCCCCGGCCCTCGAGACAAACCATACATCGTTTTCAGAGATCGGAAAAACCGACTGTAGAGGATCTTGATCCGTCACAACTGACGATGCCATGTAGGTCAGTTTCACGCTGACTTGCAGGAATGTCCACCCCGTACCGTCCCACTTCGCAAGGTTGTGAATATTTGGGTTCAGCTGCCCTGTTGAATCCTTTAGATACATTCGTCCGACAGCATATGCGAGTGGCGGACTTGTACTCACGATCGCCACATCGTACAATTGGCTCGCGCCATCCCCTAGCGTGTCGATTTCGAAAGTCCATGCGTGAGATGTTGTGTCTACACCCCCGCTCTTATGCGGACCTGTAAGCAGGTCGCAGCTGAAGGAAACAATGAACAGGGCGATACATACGGCAATTAAAATGTGCTTAGCCGTAAAGCTTAGCCTCCTTTCTCGGATCTCGTTTTTCCCGACTCCTGTTTCCATCATTCACCTCCTTTCAATTCCTTTTGCCTACTATTGCAATGGCTTGTTGCGTGCTACCCGTGAATCCAACAGCTATCATTAGGTTTCCCTTCATCGCCACACTTCCAAGCACGCCGTAAGACGGCGGAATTGTATACTCGTAATTATGCCAGTCCTTTCCGTTGTAATGCACAATCTCAAACGAATCACCGACTACAAACACATCGGTTGTATCGTTGCCGCTTACACTCTCTGATACGTAGTTAGTAACAAGCCCTTGCGCATATGTTTTCCAAACGGAATTGTCTAATCGACTCTTGTAGTAAATTCCAGTTCTAACTGCGCGATACTCCAATGCAGAGTTTATTGCTTGAACTGACTTACGAATTGCTCCCTCGAATTTGCATACCCGGTCTGCCTTTCGCCGAGCCTTCTATTGTTGCCGCCATAATATTCCCCCCCCATGATAAAGTCAAGTCATTTCAAGGTAATCTTTCGATGAGTTCACGCCTCCAAATACACTTGCCTATCGAGACTCCTGTACTGTATCGCCTCGGCAGAACTCCCTTATCTCCTTGCCCTACCGGAAAAGACGGCTTGCCCAACTTCTTTCTCGAGAGCTCGGCGTACTTCCAATCGCAGTCCAAATCCTAAAATTCGCACCAGGCCAATCCCGTCTGGCCCTCGCCAGGAGGAGGGGGCTCAAGCCGTGAGCGGGAAATTTCGACGAACTAAGAAGGCGCCTGTCGGCTGGCAACAGGCGCCTATCGTGGTCCCGAAAGAGCGGGACGCTTTCCCCCTGATAGTAGGGCTCCCCCTCCGTCCTTCAAAAATACAGATGCAATCCGAATAAACTCATTGACCTTTTTCACATCGACCCGAGGATCTTTGGCACACATGTGCCTATCATCGGCACCAGCCGACATATTTTGCAGTGTTCGTCACGCTCATGACATTTTGGTTACTTTGCGGCTTCCAGATGGAGAACCTTCACAGATTGCCACGGTTTGTATTTTGGTGAGCGGTTCAATATCTTGTCGCAGAATCCCGTAAAAGGAAAGATCAGGTGTATAAGTGAGAATAGCGGTCCTGCTCGGCGGCAGTTCGCCCGAACGCCTTGTATCCATCGCTTCCGGCAGAGGAGTTATCAAGGCGCTCCGCGAGCTTGGACATGACGTCACTGCAGTCGACCCGGCGCTCGGGACCACACAGATATCTGAGTCTGAACTTCTCTCTCAGGCCGTGGGGACAACGCCGCCGACACAGGAGTTCCTCGATAAACTGTCGCCGAGAAATTATATAGCGGCCATAGACTCCGCAATCTTCGACAATGTCGACCTGGCATTTATAATCCTTCACGGTAAATGGGGAGAGGACGGAATTATCCAGTCTCTCCTCGAACTTCGCTGCATCAGATACACCGGCTCGGGCGTAATGGCAAGCGCGATTGCGATGGACAAAGTGATGTCGAAGAAACTGTTCAAGCATCATGGAACGCCCACCGCGGATTGGTTCGACTACCGTGTGAATTCATCTCACAGGTCGCCGGCGGTCAGGCAGGAAATCGCAAAAATAGGATACCCGAACGTCGTCAAGCCGAACGACCAGGGCTCATCGGTCGCGATCACGATTGTCGGCAACGATTCCGAGCTCGACGCGGCCCTCGACGAGGCGGAGAAATTCTCGGGAATAGTCCTGGTCGAGAAATTCATAAAGGGAGCAGAACTGACGGTAGGAATATTAGGCGACGAGCCGCTCCCGGTCATCGAGATCAGGCCGCACGACGGATTCTACGACTATCATCACAAGTACACAAAAGGAATGACGGACTACCTCGTGCCCGCACCGATAGAAGATTCCCTGGCGACGAAACTCCAGGAGATCTCATTGAACACTTTCAGTTCGCTCGGATGCAGGGGCTTTGGAAGGGTCGATTTCAGGGTAGGGCCGGACGGCATTCCTTACTGCCTGGAAGTAAACACGATACCCGGCATGACCGAGACAAGCCTTGTGCCGAAGGCTGCCGCCGCCGCCGGAATTTCATTCACAGAGGTTGTCGGAAGAATCGTTGAATTGGGTTTGCAGGGCAAATGAAAGCGCGCGGCTTCAATAAATTCCTGAAGAGCATTAAGAAGAAAAACGCTTTGATACTTCTCGCAATATCGATTGGACTTGTTTACATCCTATTCGATCAGCGGGGGCTCATTCAACGGATAAGACTAACGAGCGAAAAAAACGCTCTTGAGGGCAGGATCGAGCAATTGCAGAAAGAAAATGCCGCTATGCAGGCGGAGATCACGAAGCTTCAGACCAGCGACAAGGAAATTGAACGGATAGCGAGAGAGAAGTATTTTATGCACAGGAATGGTGAAAAAGTCATCAAGGTCGAGCCAAAGTAGCTTCCGCGAAGCGGGCCGCGCTTCGTCGGGATTATTTACTCCACCCAAATCCGCAATTCCACTGGCTGAAAGAATTCGCCCGGAGAATTTCGGGGACTTCGTCGGCCAGGAGCATCTCGTCGGGGAAAACGGCACACTCCGGAAGATGATCGAAGGCGGCAACATCCGCTCGATGATACTCTGGGGTCCGCCGGGGACCGGAAAGACCACCCTCGCCAGGTTGATCGCCGGTAAATTGCAGGCGGACTTCTACCAGATAAACGCAGTATCGTCCGGCGTGCAGGAGCTCCGCGAAATAATTTCCACGGCAAGGAAGTCTCTAGAGATCGGGAGACGGACAATCCTCTTTATAGATGAAATCCACCGCTTCAACAAGGCGCAACAGGACGCGCTCCTGGAAAGCGTCGAGAACGGGACCGTCATACTGATCGGCGCGACAACGGAGAACCCGTCGTTCGAGGTTATATCTCCCCTCCTTTCACGCAGCCAGGTTTACGTATTGGACACTCTCGGCAAAGACGATCTTGCAAAAATCCTCCGCCGGACAATCGAGCAGGACGGAGTTCTTGCGGAGATCCAGGCGAAGGCAGGAGGAGGCCCGCTGATTCTCCCCGATGCAGAGGAAGAGTTGATCGGCTTAAGCGGCGGAGATGCACGCGTCATGCTGAACGCTCTTGAGGTCGCACTCGACCTTGCGGGAAAAAAGTCTCCGGCCCGGATCTCGCGGGACATCGTGCGCGAAGCTTACCAGATCAGGCATTACAGGTACGACCGCACCGGTGAGGAGCATTACAACTCGATTTCCGCCTTCATAAAGAGTGTACGCGGCAGCGATCCCGACGCGGCGGTGTATTACCTCGCGAGAATGCTGGAGGCCGGCGAAGATCCGAAGTTCATCGCGCGGCGGCTTATCATTCTCGCATCCGAAGACATCGGCAATGCAGAGCCTTACGCGCTAACGTTAGCCACCGCCGCCTTCACGGCAGTGGATTACATCGGCATGCCGGAGGCGCGCATCATACTCGCGCAGGCAACAACGTACCTGGCCAGCTGCCCGAAGAGCAACGCTTCGTACATTTCCATTGAGCGCGCGGCGGCAGACGTGCAGGAAAACCCATACCTTCCTGTCCCCCTTCATTTGAGGAACGCCCCGACAAAACTGATGAAGGAGCTCGGATACCACAAAGGTTACAAATATGCGCATGATTTCGGCGAACACTTCGTGGAACAACAATATCTCCCCGACGTAATCAAAGACAAAATCTATTACGAACCGTCCGAGATAGGGAGAGAAGCGGCACTGAAGAAATATCTCGAGTCAATTTGGAAAAAAAGAAAAAAGTAGCCCGCCCTGCCGGTGCAGTCCGGACTGCAAAAGGAATTGTCCAGATGAAATTCATTATCGGAGTGGATCTTGGCGGAACGTACATAAAGGCAGGGTCTGTCTCGAAAGAAGGAGAACTTCTCAACGAGACATCGCTTCCCTCCCAGGGCGAAGTCGGGCCGCAGGCAGTGGTCAGCCAGATCGCGAAAGCGGTCGAGACGATAAGACAAAAACATCCCGGCGAAGAATTGCTCGGCGTCGGGATAGGATCGCCGGGAATAGTGGATCTCGACGGAGGCACGGTGAAGTATCCGCCGAACCTCGCTAATTGGAAAGTGTTCAGGTTGGGCGATGAGGTCGCGAAAAAGATCGGCGCGCGTGTGGAGGTTGAGAACGACGCCAATGCCGCCGCGGTCGGAGAGCTTAAATTCGGCGCGGGAAAAGGACTAAAGAATTTTGTGATGATAACTCTCGGCACCGGGGTCGGCGGCGGCTTCGTAGTGGACGGCAGGGTCTTCCGCGGCGAGGAAGGCGGCGCCGGAGAAATAGGCCACACCACGATCGACTACGACGGCCCGTTATGCGGCTGCGGGAATCACGGCTGCGTCGAGGCATACGTCGGCCAAAAACACCTTTCCCGGCGGGTTGCAGAACAACTGAAGACCCACCCGGACTCGCTGATCAACAAGCTTCTTGCAGGCGACATCGACAAACTCGAGCCTAAGATAATCAGCCAGGCTGCTGATCGTGGCGACAGGTTCGCGCTCGATGTCTGGAAAGAAACGGGGATGTACATTGGGACCGCTGTGGCGTCTGCTTTCAACCTTTTCGACGTCACGACGCTCATAATCGGCGGCGGGGTCGCAATGGCCGGCAAGCCTCTCTTTGATTCAATCGAGGCAACGGTCAAAGCACGTGTGCTTTCTCCCCTGAAACCACGAGTGAAGGTCATAAAAGCGCAGCTTGCCAACTCCGCTGGCATAATCGGCGCAGCCGCGTTGATTGCGGATTGACCATTCATCCCCCGGAGAGCTCATCGCTGATGTGAAGTGAGAACAATATTATCAATACTCATCGTGCTCTTCGGCGTCTCAGCGCTTCAGGCTTCCGAGATATTTTCCCTTACCGCGCCGGGATTTCAGTTTAGAAGTCAGCAGGCAGATACTACCCGAAACGACAGCGCTACCGCATTGATTAAATCACCCGCAGATACCACATCATCCCCGGACACAACGACCGCGGCAGATACGACCTCTGCAAAGGCTGCCATCGATACAACAGTTACATACAGCGCCGCTGACTCCATCGTCTATTCGATTTCCACACGCGAGATGAAGTTGTACACCAAGGGAGACATGCAATACAGGGATTTCAAGCTCGACGCCGGCCACATCGCAATAAACTGGGACACAGCGATCCTTACCGCCGAGGGGACGAAAGACACTTCGGACAAGATTGTCCAGCAACCCGTATTCAAAGACGGAGGCGAAACATATGACGGCTCTCATGTGGCTTACGATTTCAAAAGCCAAAAGGGAAGAGTCAATGTTGCCAACACGGTGATAAGCAAGAGCTACTACCACGGCGAGCTTATCAAGAAGTATGCGAAGGATGTTCTCTATGTCGAAAACGGCAGGTTCACCACTTGCGATAAGGCCGACCCCGACTATTATTTCCAGAGCTCGAAGATGAAACTCGTGGTGAACAACAGGATTGTCGCGGAACCGATAATAATGTATATCGACGGCGTACCTGTGTTCGCTCTCCCCTTCGGGGTGTTTCCTGCCAGGTCGGGGAGGCGCAGCGGGATTATCACGCCGTCTTTCGGAGAAAGTGCACTTTACGGAAGGTACCTTTCACACTTCGGCTATTTCTGGGCCATAAACGAGTACTCCGATCTGACTACTACGGCCGACTGGTGGACGCGAGGCAACTACGATATCAAGACGGGGCTGCGGTATAACATGAGATACTATTTTCAGGGAAGCATCTACGGGGCTTACAGTTACCTGGCAACAGGTCTGCCCGGCGATCCAAACAGGACCGTTCAAAAAAACTGGAACCTGGACATAACTCACCAGCAGACGATCGACCCGAACACACAGTTGACGGCAAACGTCAGCATGAGCTCGCAGAATTATTTCCAGGCGACCGCGTTCGACTACCCGCAGCTCCTGCAGCAGAACCTCGTATCGAATGTCACGTTGTTCAGGAGCTGGCAGGAGTCCGGCAACAGCATTTCGATCAATCTCCACCGCGATCAGAATCTGCAGAACGGCTCGATAAGTGCAAGTCTTCCCAATATTTCATTTTCGCATAACCAGAGCTACCCGTTCCGCAGCGCCGCGCATGCGAATACTCCTCTCGACCAGCTCGCGTGGTACGAACTGATCGGTTATTCGTACAGCGGCCAGTTTCAGAACAACACTTCCAAGCTCGCGGACACCACATCCTCTACCGGCTACGACAGGTTCAGCACGCTGGGCGCGCTGCACTCGGTATCAATCAGTGCATCGCCGAAAATCGGGTTCTTCACCCTTTCGCCATTCATCTCGATCAGCGATAAGATGTACGGCTCAAGAACGGTCCTGCGCGACGTCGCGAGCTACAAAGGCATCGACAGCCTTGTGGCCGAGAAGGAGCGCGGGTTCAGTAACATCGGCTACTTCAGTACCGGCATATCTGCCAGCACAAGACTCTTCGGCCTTATGCAGCCGAACATTTTCGGGATCACGGCATTCAGGCATACGCTGCAGCCGAGCGTAACAGTCAGCTACCAGCCCGATTTCTCGAATGCATTCTGGGGTTACTACGGCCGCTATGATTCACTGAACGGCAGACAGGCAACGTACGATTACCACGGGTTTCAGGAATATATATTTGGCGGCGCACCGCAGGGGGAATTCGGCGGAATGAATTTCTCGATCAACAACAACTTCGAGATTAAGACCAGGTCGGGCGACACCTCGCAGACCGAGAACAAGATCCAGCTTCTGAATCTAGGTTTAACCATGTCGTACAATTTCCTTGCTCGCGGTTATAACCTTCCGCTTTCAGAGCTGAACGTCAATTACCGAACGAACATAGCCGGAAAGGTGGACATCGGCGGCGTCAGCACTTTCAACTTTTACCAATATGACTATGCTGCCGGGATGAGGATAAACAAACTTCTCCTTTCGGAGGGACAGCTGGCCGACATGACCAGTTTCAGTCTGAGCTTCTCGACGTCTTTCCAGGGACAGAAGAAACAGCGTGCCTCAGAGCCACAGGCACAGGAAGAAGATTCCGTAAGGTCGGAGCGGCAGTACAACAGGTTCTACCAACAGGTCCAGCCGCCGGACCTCAGCATACCGTGGAACCTCCGGCTCGGGTTCGACTTCGGCATTACGAAGCCGACACCCCTTCTTGTGAGCAAGCATGCTAACCTTCAGTTCGACCTTGGTTTCAATCTTACGGAGAACTGGAAAATCGGGTTCACCGGCGGATATGATTTCATACAGCACGAGGTCGTTGTGCCGGCGGTGACCGTCTACAGAGATCTCCACTGCTGGGAGATGACACTTAGGTGGAACCCGATCGGGTACTTGCGTGGTTTTGATCTTGAAATTAGAGTTAAAGCACCGCAACTTAGAGACATAAAGATCACGAAGAGAGAGTACCAAAATATTGGATTCTGATATAAAAATCCGCCGCGCGAAGGTCGGAGATGTTCAACAGGTAGTCGCGCTGATAAACTCGTATGCCGAAAAAGGCGAGATGCTTTACAGGTCGCAGAGTCAGGTCCTCCAACAGGTAAGGAACTACTTTGTGGCGGCTTCGCCCGAGCCCAATTCAGGCTCCGACGGGTCTTCCGGAGAAACCGTCCTGGCATGCGGCTCGCTGGATATCACATGGAACGACCTCGCGGAGCTCCGCTCGCTGGCTGTCAGCGATAAGGCGCAGGGAAAAGGGCTCGGGACGCTAGTGGTGGAAGCGCTGATGAACGACGCCGTCGAACTCGGGCTGAAACACGTTTTCGCGCTGACATACAAACCGCATTTCTTCGAAAGACTCGGCTTCAGAATAATCGACAAACAGCAGCTTCCTCACAAAGTCTGGAGCATATGCATCGACTGCCTGAAGTTCCCGGTGTGCGACGAGGTGGCGATCCAGATCGATGTCGAGGAATGGGCAAGGAGACAGGCCGCGGCCGAGGCAAAGGTCGCTGACCGTCACTAGCCTACGCAGCTCCGGCAGTGAGTGAGGGTCACCATAAATCTCACTTTGCTATTTCCCCTATCGTGACCGCCGCGAGTTTTCTCCTTCTCGCCCTGTAGACCTCCATGGCGTAAACCATGCCGATCATCAGGGAGATGACGACAGCGGCCAGCAGAATCGCTATAGCCGGATGGACCCCGTTGGGCAGCAGCTGCGAAAGGCCGAAGTTTATCGGCGAGCCGTAGACAATCATCAGATGTACAATGTATATGGTGAGTGAACTCTTCCCCATCACCGGAAGGATTTTCGGGATCCGCACAATATGCAGGCTCAAATAGCCGACGGCGGAGGCGACCAGAGCTACCAATCCGAACCGGAGGAAGTTCACAGCCGGCAATGCCCGCCAGTAGTCGACATAAGGCGAGACATATCTTATCTGTGCAACGTAGAAGACCACAAACAAAGCCAGTGCTGTCACAGAGGATATCAGAAGGTTTTTAGTCAGCATCCGGGCCCGGGTCTCGGCCGGAAGCGATATCGCGGCAGCTCCGAACGCTGCTCCTGCGAACAGATAAGCCGAAAACGGGAAGAATGTGAAAAAAGATCCTGTGCGAAAAGTCAGGTACGGATAGAGGAGCGGGTGAACAAATTTCTCCCACGCGATCGGCTCCGTAATCGGAGCAACAGCGAGAGAGACGGCGGCCGCCAACACATACCAACGCAGGAGTGCGCGACTCGACCTGGCAAAAACGGCAATAACCAGGATGACCAGAAGCGAGAGCGAGATTATATGCAACGCGTCGACATTGAAGAAGACTTTCCACGATTCTTCGGGTATAGCGGATGGATTGTAAAGCATTTGCAGGGGCATGTGAAGAGCGTATCCCAGGACGAGGAGAGTTGCGATCCTTCTCAGCCTTCTCTTTTTGACGTTCCCCGATACGGAGAGAAAGCCGCCATTGTTTCTCACAGTTGCAACCACAAATGCGAGTCCGGCGGAAAAGAAAAAGAACGGAGCCGTCAGACCGCGGAAGAAAGTCCAGAACTGGAAGACTACGCTCGCCCCGTCCTTGTATATCGGGCTCAGAGTAGCATCGATAGTGTGCCCTTCGATCATGAGCATCACTCCGATCGCGCGAAAGATATCGAGTAAGACCAGCCTGGTTTTGCTTTCCATCATGTGTACAGAGATTGTGAAAATTCTTTCAAGACTTCAATATCAGGCGCACAATCAGCCGTGAGGTTAACAGATGAACCCTGATTCAGGTATGCCCTGGTAAATCAAACAGCCCGATGACGAAATCGAAGTCTAATCTATTTGACCGGAACCCCTTGAGATTTCAGATACTCCTGGAATTCCATCTTCTTGTAATAATCGCCCGCAATATACCTCAATATATTGAGAAATTCCGCAGGCTTCATAAAACCCGGGGCGGCGGTGATAGGCTGCCCGTCCGAGGTGAGGAATACCGTAGTCGGATAACCGTTGACCCCGAACGCGGAAGCGAGCTGGGCATCGGTGACTTGCATTGTATCCAGCGTCTCCTTGTTATTGCTTTCGGCGTTAAGCTTCACCAACACGTACTCCTGGTTGAGGTAGCTCTTGACCCCCTGGTCAGTATAAGTATCGCTGTCCATCTTCTTACACCACCCGCACCAATCGGTGTAGACATCTATAAGAACCTTCTTGTTCATTGCCGCGGCTTCCCTGACTCCTTGAGTATAGTTCGTCCACTTTAGCTCTCCGGTCTGCGCATTTGTCATCCTCGGTTCCCCGATGGTTAGCAAAAAGGCACCAGTCAAAACGACCCATTTCAAATTCATTTCCTGACCTCTTCTTTTTTAAAAAATGTCGAACTGATATATGAACGGTGAACGGGCCCCGAAAAGTTCATTCAGTTTCGGAAGAACTGATGGTTCGGCAGTGGCGAAACCGTATCTCACCGCGTCGCCAGGTTTCAGAAAACCCGAATAAATCTGTGAAAAAATCTCGATATCGGCCTCAAACTGGGCGGGACGCGAGGTTTCATCGACGGCTGCCTCGCCGTTGTGAATGTGCAGGTTGAGCAGCCGCGAATTTTCCGGCAGGTTGCCGTCGCTGATCTTCAAAACGAAGTCCATCGGCGACTCAATAGTGTGTTTCAGCCCGGCAAGCACGTCCCTCACATTGATCACCCTCAACATGAAACCAGGGGCGATAGTCGAGAAAGACTTGTACTCGAAGAACAATCTGCGGTAATCCCGGTCTCTCGGTTCCTTCAGGAAGATGTGGACCGGATAATCTGCCGGGGCAAGATATTCGACTCTCGATACCTGTTCGCCGAGAGCCCCGATGAACCCCCACAGCCCGCGATGTGCCGAGGCGTCAAGCCCGACAAGCTCCTTTATGTTCATTATAGGCTCGCTGAACGCTCCCGGAGTGGAAGCGGGTTCCTTATATAACTCGAACACCACGTATCCTTTCACTTCGCCGTCATCATATACATACGCATCTTTGAACTTGGGGAATAC